>NZ_JADEWU010000094.1:0-20780 GCF_015207485.1 Planktothrix mougeotii LEGE 06226 | reverse complement strand
ACTCTTAGACTGATAACTGATAACTGATAACTGATAACTGTTCAAGCATTAACAGCAATGACAAATTCTGAGATGATGGGAAAGCTAGGACTATTGACATCAGTGTATAGCTTGTATGCGAATCGCTCTTTTCACTGAGACCTTTTTGCCCAAAATTGATGGGATTGTGACGCGGCTGTGTCATACGGTCGAACAGTTACAACGGTTGGGAGACGAAGTATTAGTGATTTCGCCAGCAGGGGGACTCACGGAATACAAAGGGGCTAGAATCTATGGGGTTGAGGGCGTTCCTTTACCCTTGTATCCAGAGTTAAAACTGGGAATTCCCCATCCCGGTATTCGGGTTGAGTTAGAGAAATTTCGACCGGATATCATTCATGTGGCGAATCCGGCTATTTTAGGGTTAGGGGGCTTATATTATGCCAAAAAGTTAAATATTCCTTTAGTTGCATCGTATCATACCCATTTACCCCAATATTTGCACCATTATGGTTTGGGAATGTTGGAGGAGGTACTGTGGAGTATGTTACGAGCGGCCCATAACCAAGCTCAATTAAATCTTTGTACCTCAACAGCAATGGTACAAGAACTGGGGAATCACGGGATTGAACGTCTGGATTTATGGCAACGGGGAGTCGATACCGAACTCTTTCAACCGACCTTAGCCAGCCGAGAAATGCGCGATCGCCTGAGTCAAGGACATCCCGATTGTCATTTATTACTCTATGTCGGTCGTTTGGGGGCAGAAAAAGAAATTGAACGGATCAAACCCGTTTTAGAACGCATTCCCAATGCTCGTTTAGCCCTCGTTGGAGATGGCCCCAATCGTCAAGTCCTAGAAACCCATTTTCAGGACACTCCCACTCATTTTGTCGGGTATTTGCGAGGGAAAGAGTTAGCAACAGCTTATGCGTCGGCGGATGCGTTTATTTTCCCCTCCCGTACCGAAACCCTAGGGTTAGTGTTATTGGAAGCAATGGCCGCAGGAACGCCAGTGGTAGCCGCTCGGTCTGGGGGAATTCCTGATATTGTCACCGATGGTATCAATGGCTATTTGTTTGATCCCCGTGACGAAGAAGGGGCAATGACAGCAACCCAACGATTATTGGCAAACCCCCAAGAGCGGGAAACGTTGCGCCAAAATGCTCGTTTAGAAGCAGAACGTTGGGGATGGGCCTCTGCAACCCAACAACTACGCTCTTACTATCAAGGGATTCTCAGCCGTTACTCTTTGTCTTCTGCTGCTTAGGGTTCGTCAGAAACTTTAGACTGAAGACGAGGATGGAAACCATGACCATCCTTTGTCTGCTATCATCTACTCATTCTGTCTCTCTTAGTTGGGAAGGTTCTATTCCATCAAAGCCACTTAACCCTCTGGGATCAGAGTCCGACCGTTTTATCTCCATCACCCAAACTATCCCCTTCCCATGACTTTTTCTAATGCTGGTAGCATCTTAGCTACGCTGACACAAGTGGATCGTATGGGCCTCTTGGCAGCGCGTGTTAAAAACCTGCCAATAGGGGAATTTATTTGCATTTTAGATTTTATTACCGCAGAATTCCAGCAATTTCTTCGGGCAATTGATCTGATCAATAATGAAGCGATCGAAACCCTCTTAGAACAGTTGCTTGATGCCTTTACCCTCAAAATTGGGCAAATTTTACAAGCGGATTGTACAACAATCTTTTTAATTAATCGCAGCAAGAATCAACTCTGGTATACCAAAGTTGATGAAGAAACGGGACAGGCTAAAGAAATCCGTTTACCGATAGATGCGGGAATTTTAGGGTATGTGGCCCAGACGGGGGAAGCTATGAATGTGGTGGATGCCCACAATTGTCCGTTATTTGAAGCGGAAGTGGATGAACCTGTCGGGTATCATACCCACACGATTTTATGTATGCCCATTTTCAGCAGTCAAAACCCAGAGGAAGCGGTGGCTGTGGTGCGGTTGTTGAATAAAGCCGGAGATTTGGCGTTTACAGAAGAAGATGAACAACAATTTCGTTCTTTTGCAGATGCTATTGGGATTATTTTAGAAAGTTGTCAATCGTTTTTTGTTGCCGCCCGGAATCAACGGGGAGTGGCGGCATTATTAAAAGCAACAACAACTTTAGGGCAAAGTTTGGATTTAGAAACTACTTTAAAAGCGGTGATGGAACAGGCGCGGGATTTAATGCAAGCCGATCGCAGCACGTTATTTTTATTAAAAAAAGAAACTCATGAATTGTGGACAAAAGTTGCCACGGCTGATGGTTCACAAATGATGGAAATTCGGATTCCGGCTAATCGAGGAATTGCGGGATATGTGGCTTCTACGGGTCAAGTTTTGAATATTCCTGATGCCTATTGCGATCCTCGGTTTGACCCTACAACTGATCGCAGGACGGGCTATCAAACCCGCAATATTTTATGTATGCCTGTTTATAATGGGGCGGGAGAATTGATCGGGGTCACGCAGTTAATTAATAAAAATAAAGGCAGTTTTACGAATTCTGATGAGGAATTTTTAAGGGCATTTAATGCTCAGGCAGGAATTGCCTTACAAAATGCTCAGTTATTTGAAAATGTGATGGTGGAAAAACAATATCAGAAGGATATTTTACAAAGTCTTTCTGATGTGGTAATTTCAACGGATTTACAAGGAAAAATTGTCACGATTAATGATGCGGCTTTGGAATTATTAGGCTGTCCCAAACCCCAAACCAATGATCGCACCATTCGTCAATATTGGGAAGAAAAATTAACGGGTCGTTATGTGTGGGACGTTGTACCCATTGAAAATTTAAGATTCCGTTTAGAAGATAGTTTACGCCATGCGGCGCGTCATTATGTCCCTGAACAAAGTTTAACGGTGGGTTTAATTAAACAAGAAGAACCCCAAGGAAAAATTGCGGGCTTAATTCCGACTTTAGTGATTCCTGATCGCTATCATGCTGAGATTTATTATCCTTGGGGAGAAGCGACTCCTTTACAACCCAAGGGAACCCTTGATCCTACAACACAATTTCGGGAAATTGAACGCAGTATAAATTTAACTGTAAATCCCCTAACTAACCCAGAAGGAGGGGTTCGAGGGGGGTTAGTGGTGTTAGAAGATATTAGCCGCGAAAAACGGATGAAAACGACTATGTATCGGTATATGACTCCGGGTGTTGCTGAACAGGTGATGGCGCTTGGAGAAGATGTATTAATGGTGGGAGAACGTAAAGAAGTTACGATTTTATTTTCTGATATTCGGGGCTATACAACCTTAACTGAAAATTTAGAAGCATCGGATGTTGTTGCATTATTAAACCAATATTTTGAAACGATGGTAGAAGCGGTTTTTTCCCATGAAGGAACCTTAGATAAATTTATTGGCGATGCGTTAATGGCGGTTTTTGGTGCTCCCCTTCCTTTGCGAGATAATCATGCGTGGATGGCGGTACAATCGGCTTTAGATATGCGCCGACGCTTAAAGGAATTTAACCAAATGCGACCGGATGAACCCCAAATTAAAATTGGGATTGGGATGAGTTCGGGTGAAGTGGTATCGGGAAATATTGGTTCCCAAAAACGCATGGATTATACGGTGATTGGAGATGGGGTGAATTTAAGTTCCCGTCTGGAACAAATTACGAAACAATATGGCTGTGATATTATTATTAGTGAGATGACTTATCATTTATGTCGAGATAAAATTTGGGTGCGGGAATTAGATCGAGTTCGAGTGAAAGGAAAGCAGCAAGCTGTGAGTATTTATGAGTTAATTAGTAATCGTTCTGTTCCCTTAGATTCATCTACAAAAGCGTTTTTAGATTGTTTTAATCAAGGCAGAATTGCTTATTTAACAAGGGATTTTAAACAAGCAATTTTGATTTTTGAAGAAGCCAAAAAAATGCGTCCAGATGATCGGGCGGTACAAATTCATATTGTGCGATCGCAACAATATTTACAAACGTCTGTTCCTGAAGAATGGGATGGAGTTTATACCATGACAACCAAATAATATTCCATTCTTTACCCTTAAATTGACAGGTAAATTTGTGAACCTTGACTGGTTTTATGCACTTCAATTCGAGCTTGAAACGCTTCTTTTAAACTGGGAATATGGGTGACAGTTAGAATACAAGCAAAATCAGAAGCGATCGCATTAATGGCTGCAATTAAGCGATCGCATCCTTCCGCATCTTGGGTTCCAAAACCTTCATCAATAATTAACATTTGTAGAGAAGTTCCCGCCCGTTGTGCTAATAATTTAGCTAAGGCTAACCGAATCGCAAAATTAATTCTAAAGGCTTCTCCCCCCGAATAGGTTTCATAAGAACGAGTTCCCCGCGCATCCGCAATTAAAATTTCTAAGGTTTCAATCATTTTAGCGGTTTTTGCAGATCGGGTACTGCGTCCGGTGCGTTGGGTGACAAATTGAACATGAAGTTGATTGGCAGATAATCGAGATAAAATTTGATTGGTTTCTGCTTCTAACTCTGGTAAAATATTCTCAATCATTAACGCTTGAATGCCATTTTTTCCAAAGGCTTGCGCTAATTCTTGATAAACTCGATATTGACGGCGAACCGTATCGAGTTGGGTTTTTAATTCTGTTTGTTGAGTGTTTAGCTGATCAAGTTGGGTTTGTTGTTGTTGTAAACTTCCCAATTGACCTAAATAACTATCTAATTTAAGCCGTTGTTGTTGAATTAATTGGTCTAACTGTTTTAACGCTTCTGTGGGATCGGGTGTTTCTTGTAATTGCTGTTGTAACAGTTCAATTTGTCCTTGAATCGCTTGTAAATTTTTTACCCGTTCTTCGGTTAATGTTTCTAATTCTTCGATGCGTTTTTGCAGGATTGGATATTGTTGTTTGGCTTGATTTAATTGTTCTGTACGAGTTAACCAAACTTGCGCTTGACGTAACTCAGAACGAATGCGATTATGTTCCTCTACATTATAACCCATTGCGGTTATTTTTTGCTCTATCGTAACAATTTGTTGTTGAATTTCAGAATTATTTTTCTGCTCGGTTAAGGTTTGGGTTGATGTTTGAATTTGAGTTTCTAATTCGGGTTTTTGAGTCGTTATTTTTATTAATTTATCTTCAGCATCCCGAATTTGACTATATTTAATTTCTGCCCAACGATAGCGTTTTTCCTCATTTCTGGCTAAAGCATGGCTTTGTTCATTATAATTAATTTGGCTTAATTTTTGTTCTAAATCCTGCAATTCTGCATATAAATCCGTTGCATAACTTCCCGTTTCTAACATATCTTGAACAGATTTCTGTTCTAAAATCAGTTGTTGTAACTGCTGTTCATCTTGATACAAACCTTCTAATTGTGCTTGAATCTTTCCTCGGTGTTCTCGCAATTCTTCATAGGGTAATAAATCCTGTTGAATTTGTCGATATTCCTCTTGTAAAATTTTCAGTTCTCGATCCGCAACGACTAACTGTTCATGAACCACCCAAATTTGATTTCTGAATTCGTGTTGTTGATTTTGATGCTTAGAAATTACCAAATTCCAGTGATGTTCATCTAAGGGGCGATCGCATAAGGGACAGGGAGGAAATTGGGATCGCAATAACGGTGCATCATCAGTTTCTTTTTCCTCAGATTCCGATTTTGATAAGAGTTGAATTTTCTGTTCTAATTCTGATAATTTTTCTTCATAATCTCGTTTAGAATTATTCAACCTTTCCATAAAATTATGGCGTTCTTGCCCTTTTTCTCGGACTCGCAGTTGATAAACTTTTTTCTTATCTAGTTCTGTAATTTGATTCGCAATAGTTTCTAATTGTGCTTCTAATTGGGGGCGATGTTGTTTAAGGGTTCGTTGGAGTTTTCCCATCGAGGTTTTTAATTCTTCTAACCGAGCTTGTTGACGAGATTGAGATCGATCTAACTCGGTTTGTAGGCGTTGACGATGTTGTAAAAGTGGGGTTACTTCTAATTGTAATTGGTCAAACTGATTTAACCGAGTTCTGGCGGTTTGTAACTGTTCTAAACCCGCTTCAATATCAGGTTTTTGGCTTAAAATTTGTAAATAATCTTGTTCCTGTTGGGTTAAGGCTTCTAAACGAGCTTGTAACGTTTGAATTTGCTGTTGTAAACTATTCAGATGTTGGCGTTGTTGTTCTTGTAACTGTTGGCGTTGCTGTTGATACTCTTGATACAGTTTAAATTGACTTGATAGAGATTCTTCCGTTATTTGTAGCGTTTGAAAATGTTGATATCCGGTTTGAATTTCTGTTTCTTGTTGTAATACCGCTTCGAGTTCCTGACGTTGCTGTTGAGTAGCGACTAATTCCTGTTGTAAACGTCGATAATCTTGGGCAAAAGTTTGATGTTGTTGTTGTTGTCCTGTTAAGAGTTTTTCCCAGGCTTGACGATGATGTTGTTGAGCTTGTAATTGTTGATAATAATCTCGATCTTGGGCTTGTTTTTCTTGCAGATGATCAATCGTTGTTTGTAATTGAATAATATCCTGTTCTAATTGACCTTTTTGTTCAATTTGAGCTTGATTTGTAGTTAAAGTTTGTTCTAAAACTTCCCCTTGAGCTTTATACTCACGCGCTAAATCTTTGGCTTTTTCCGATAACCCATCATATTGATCTAATTTTAATAAACTAGCGAGGATTTCTTTCCGTTCCGTCGGCCGTTTAATCATGAACTCATCCGCCCGTCCCTGTCTCAAATAAGCGGAATTAATAAAGGTATCATAATCTAATTTTAAGTAATCTAAAATCTTTTGTTGAGTCGCTCTTAATCCTCGTTCAGTCAGAGGACGAAATTTAATGGTATCTAAATCTTCTATTTCTTGTAACGCAGTAGTTGCCACTTGAAATTCTAAGGTTCCTGACTGACCTCGACGACGGTTCCGAATTACCCGATATAAATTTCCCTGATTAATAAAGGTAAAATCTACACGAGCTTCTACTTCCCCCATATAGATAATATCATCCTCTGATTCTGCCCGACTATTTCCCCAAACTGCCCAAGCCATTGCTTCTAATAAGGAGGATTTTCCCGCCCCATTGGAACCACAAATACAAGCGGTATGTAAACCACTAAAATCGAGGGTTGCTTCTCGGTAGCTGAGGAAATTTTTTAGGGTCAGTTTTTGGGGAATCATAGATTTTCAGCACTGAAAACAGGGAATTTTTAGGCGGTTGTCGTATTCATCAATCTTATATTAACGCAATTTGTGTTAGTTGGACTTCAACAAAACTATAGAAGGAGATCAACTTGATTGATTTCGCAGATTTTGAGCCATTAAATACAGGGTCGTCCATTCCTGTTGAATTTGGGTAATTTTGAGGGTTAAGGCTTGAGCAATTGTTTCTAAAGTTTCCCCTGCTTTTAAACGTTCCAGAATGTTTTGTTGGGTGGGGGTTAAACCTTCGCAAAATTCTTGCCATTGCTGGGAGGTTAACCCTAAACGATGTTCTGATAAAGAGGTTCCTAACCAACTGGTGACTAATTCCGGGTTTTGTTTTAAGGTAAAATTTTTAATCGCATGATAACTGACTTTTTCTCGCAGTCGATAGATTTGTTTAATGGGTAAATTTAGTTTTTGAGCGATCGCTTCTTGGGATAATCCTTGTAAATATAACCGCAACCATTCTGCCGCAATGGGGTCAACATTTTTAATTAAATAAGCTTCAAATTCCGCTTGAACAGCTAACCGTTGATTTTGTTGGGTTTGGAAATATTGTTCATCTTCATAGTGAGAAACCGCTTGATGATCGAATAAACTAATGGTTTCATCTGTCTCATCGGATAGGATTTCATCGGATAACTGTTTAATCCATTCTCCGGTGGGAACTTGGGTTAAGCCTCCCCGTTGAGTGCGACGTAAATAGTTAACAAATCGATAAACTAATAACGGTTGATTCCGAATCGGACGCAGACAATATTCTTCTACAGTTGTTAATAATAAAGCATTTCTTAATTGTTGATTAGAGGTACATTGAGAAATCCATTGCATTTGTTGTTGTAAATAGCGATCGCTATTCAACATTTCCTGTACCACTTCTTGTAAAACATCCACCACTTGACGTTGACGATCTCGACTGGTAGCAACCCACAGGCGAACTTTTTGCCGCAAAATCACTAAACTCCCTAAGCGCTGCATTAAATGGCGATAAGCTTTTTCGGGAGACACTTCTAAATAGCGCTGTTGTAGAATGCGATAGCGAAAATTTAACCCTTGTTTGATCCGGTCTTGTTGGTCAGGAGGGAGAGTCTCTAAGGATTCAGAATGTTCTCCCAGTAACCAACGAATCAGGCTTTCTCGCGTGTTTGGGTTTAAGTGAGGGTAGTCGTTTTCCAGTTGAAAACGCCACTGATTTTTCCAAGATTCTGATAACGTCATTTAAAATTTAAAAGGTGCAAACAATTATCAATTTTAAGCTGTTTTCCTATTTTATCCTAAATCGGGTAAGCTACCATCGATTTTATGGGCTTGAACTGGAGAGTTTTCATTGAGTTTATTATGGATCATTTCAACTAAATGTTGAGTTTCTGCGGTTATTTGTTGCTCATTTAGGGCAACCATTTTGTCAATGACACCTAGATAATTTTCTCCTTTTCGACCTAATAAAAAATAAGTATTCATACTACCTTTCCCTTTAATTGAAATTAAACCTCGTTTAACGACAACATATTTTTTCGGTAAAAGATGATAAGTATCTTCACTGATTTGAATATGTCCTGCCAACCCATGAGATTCCATTCGAGAAGCGATATTCACCGTATCTCCCCATAAATCATACAAGAATTTTTTAATCCCAATCACACCCGCAACAACAGGGCCGCTATGAATTCCAATTCGCACACTAAAGGCTTTATGATGGGTCTGATTAAATTCCAGAATTGCGCTTTGCATATCTAATGCCATATCTGCGATCGCAATGGCATGATCAGACCGAGGATCAGGTAATCCCCCCACCACCATATAAGCATCACCAATGGTTTTAATTTTTTCTAATCCATATTTTTCTGTTAATCGATCAAAACTAGAGAATAATTCATTCAGTAAATTGACTAAAGAAATCGGACTTAAGGAAGATGAAATTTGGGTAAATCCAACAATATCGGCAAATAAAACAGTGACTTCTCCAAAATGTTCAGCAATCGTTTTTGTTTCTTGTTTCAGACGATTTGCAATCGGTTCGGGTAAAATATTTAAGAGTAAGCGTTCTGTTTGTTTCTGTTGATAACGCAGTGCAACTTCCGCCAATTTTCGTTTAATAAACTGACCTAACTGACTACCAATAGCGGTCATGGTTTGCATTAATTCAGGATCAGGCGAAGTTTTTTCTTGACTGAAAAAAGCCATCACTCCTAAGACATCTTTTCCATCTTGAATGGGGAATCCAAAAGCCGTCTGTAGCCCTAATTCTTGAGCAATACGATGATGAGGAGATTCTTCATCCATCATCAAATCTTCACTCCACTGAGCAAAGCCACTACCCCAAATTTGACCCGGTAAACCCATATTCAGATCTAAGGTTATATTTTCATACAGCTTTTCAATTGTTGATAATTCAATCCTGGGTTTTGCCCAGATTTCAAGACACTGAAGTTTCGGGTTAATTGACTTAAGTTTAAAAGCAGATTCTTGAGCCAGTTCATTCTCTAACATTAAGAGATCTGCTGAAAAAGGTTCTAACATCCAGACTTCGCCTAAAACCCATCCCCAACTTTCACAAATTGAGCGTAAAATTTGCAGGAAGGCTTCATGAATATTTGCGGCTTCCGATAAAATTCGAGAAATTTGGTATTGAGTGAAAACCCTTTGTTGAGCCCGTTTTCGAGCGGTGACATCCCGGCCAACATAAATAAAATCAAGGCTATCATCCGTATCAGTTGTTAGAGTAGAAATCGAAAATTCTAAGATGATTATACCCCCATATTTCTTTTTACAACTTAATTCTAAATTTTTAAATAGAAAGTCTTCTTTTTTGAGGAAAGATTCGGTTAAATACTCTTTTAAAGCCGTGTCATCTTCCAAAAAATCAAAAATAGGATTATTAATTAAATCCGCTTGATTATATCCTAACAATGATAAGGTTGCCAGATTGACTTTTTTAATCATGCCCTGTTGATTTGTTACAATTAAAATATCCTCCATTGAGGTAATAATTCGGTCAATATATTGTTGAGAATGGGAATAGGCATTTAACAACAACCGAGATTCATTGGTTTCTTGAACTAATGCTTGCTCTAACTGCATTTTTTGCGTAACATTCTCAAAAAGGATCATTAATTCAGGGATATGTTTACCTTGAATTGAAACGCCCAAAAAGTACATATTAAAATAAATTAATTCACTGTCCGGGATTTGTCGGCTCATGGAATTCAATTCAAAATAATCTTGCTCCCCTTGGATAATGGCATCAATGATCTCCTCGGTTCCAAACAGTTCAGGAAAATAAGATTGAACGTTTTCTCCGATTACAATCGATGCAGCATCCTCCGCAAGCCGAACAACTCCTGGAGAAAACTCTTTAATGCTCAAGTCTGGATTAACAACTAGGTAATCCATTTGACGAAGAGTTAAAAACTGTTTAAATAAATTATCCATAATCCCTGAATGACTTCAATAAAGTTATTCTTTTTCTTAAATCTTAGCGTTAGATCACACTATTTTGGGGTAGATGCAATCGAATGAAAGGTACAATTAGGGAGAGGCTATACAAATGGAATTTCGGCCATTTTGTTTAGCTTGATACAAAGCTTGATCAGCCGTGTGAATGACAATTTGAGGGGTTAAATGTTCGATAGGAATTAAAGTCGCCACTCCAATACTCATTGTGACATAATTACTGACCTCAGATTCCCGATGGGGAATTTGCAAGGCTTCCACCTGTTCCCGAATTCTTTCTGCAACCTCAAGGGCTTCTGAAGTCTGGGTATTCGGTAAAATTACAGCAAATTCCTCCCCTCCATAACGAGCCACTAAATCGCTACTTCGTTGAACAATATTCTGTAAAACTTGAGCGACTTCCTGTAAACAAAAATCCCCCGCTAAATGTCCATAGCTATCATTGTATTGTTTAAAATAATCAATATCGAGTAAAAGCAACGATAAAGGTGATCCTTCTCGTCTCAATCGATTCCATTCTTGATAAAGTACCCGATCAAAATGACGACGATTGGCTAGACCTGTTAATCCATCTTGAATTACTAACTGTTGTAATCCTTGATAAGCAATTTGTAATTGTTCATAAAGTTCGGCTTGTTGCAACGCAATAGCAATTTGGGTTGCTAATTCCTCTAATAAGTTAATTTCCCACACTTCCCAATGGCGAGGTTGATAGCATTGATGGGCCATTAATAATCCCCAAACTTGATTGGTGGAATTAGACTCTTGAGAGGAGTCATAAATCAGAATGGGTACAACTAAACTCGCTTTAACTTTTAATTGAAGTAAAGAATAGAGATAGGGAAAATTAATAGGAATTAAGTAAACATCCTCAATGGCATCGATTTTTCCCGAATTAAAATAAGATAATAAAAGAAAATTAAAATCTGGGGTTAAAATAGACGGATTTAGAGGTGAGATAGAAGAATTGATGACGGTTTCAGCGATTATTCGTCCTTCTGTCGGGGTGAAAAATCGATAAATTAAAACTCGATCAACCTGTAAAAAATGACGAATTTCTCCGACAATGGTTTGTAAGGTTTCTTGTAAGCTTAAAGATTGATGAATGCGTTGGGTAATCGTTTTTAAAAGCCGATCGCGTTCTCCTTGTTGACGGAACTGAAATTCCACCCGTTTCTGTTCCGTCATATCTCGACCGATCCAAACAAATTCTTGATTTTCAGAAATATCAAAATTCAGGGAGGAACAGGAAAATGAGATCGGAAAAAACGTTCCAGTTTTAGCTTTACAGAGAATTTCTATCGGATTTAATAAATGAAAAGAAGCTAAGAATTCTGATTCTTTAAAATTATGGGTAATTTTTTCGTTTTCAAATAATTTAAAAATAGAGTGTTGAATTAATTCTTCTTGGGAATATTTAAATAAAATAATGGTGGCTTTATTAATTATTTTAATAATTCCCTGATGATCTGTTACGATCAACAAATCAGTCATAGAATTAATGATTTGATTTAGATAGGTTTTAGTTTTATCTAAAGCACTTAAAGCCAATCCATATTCTTTCGCAACTTGAGTAATTTTTTGTTCTTTTAAAACCCATTCTGTTGTATCCTCCAAGACAATTAATAACTCTTCATGATTGAGAGGATTTTCAGGATTATTTAAAACATAAATATCAAAATAGATAACTTCTTCTTCCTTTAAACCCCGGCAGATTCCTTTGATTTCAAATTGATTAATTTGATGATTAATAATTTTTTTAAAGGTTTCTTCTAATCCAATTAACTCAGGAAAAGCATCACAGACATCTTCTCCAGATCGCACTTGCTCTGGACAATCTGCAAATCGGGCGACACCCCAAGATAATTCGACAATCCTAAGCTCTGAATTAATGGTCAAATATTCAATGTTTTTAGGTGCTAAGATTTTTTTTAACAGTGTGTTCATAACTTATCCCAGAACAAATGCACAACTAAATTCTATAACTTATCAAGATAGAAATTTTTGAGAAAGTTGGTGGAAAATCGTATCAACATGATCCCCGGTTTTGGCGGAGGTTTGATAGCTGGCTAAAATTTGTCCACATTGCTTAAAATCTGGAGCGAGTTTAACAATTCGTTCCAGTTCAGTTGAGTCAACTAAATCAATTTTATTAAACGCAATGACCATAAATCCTTTCGGATTGACTGATAAAAATAAGTCAATATGTTCCGAGAGCCGTTCTACCGTTTCCTGACGGGTCACATCTGCAACAATGACCGTACCGCTTGCTCCTTGTAAATAACTGGGGGCGATCGCTTTAAATTTAGTATGGCCTTCAATATCCCAAATTAACAATTGCACAGTTCCCGTTTTTTCAGGATTCAGGACTGCGAGATCAACAGCTTTGCGAGAAATTTTAACTCCCACCGTAGACAAATATTGATCACTAAATTGACGATCCACAAATCTCCGAATCAAACTGGTTTTTCCAACTCCAAAATCACCGACTAAGCAAATTTTTTTAGAAATCATGGTTTTAAAGGTTTATGCTCTTGAACTTCTAAAGGTATTATCTCAAACAAAACGGTTTGACTCAACCAAGGCTCCTGATTCTCATCTACTCCCCCAGGATATTCGGTTTTTCCGACCGCTTCCAGCCGTCGTCGATCAATCCCTAAATCCTCCAAAATATTTTGAACGGTTTGAGCCCGTTTTACGGCTAACTGATTATTTTTACCAGGGTTTTCCTGTTGATGACTATAACCAATAATTCGTAATTTGAGATCGGGGTATCGCTTTAAATATTGAGCGAGAGGGACAAGTTTACCGAGTAAATCCTTCAAGATTAATTCCGCCGAATTAACCTTAAAATAAATCCGAGTCGGAATCGGAAGAGGTTGTACAACCAGATTGGCAACCACAGAATCCACCCCCTCAATTTTCTCAAATGCTTGGGTGATTTTCTGGATATCTTCAGCTTTAATTACTTTTCCTTTCAAAGTAACTTGAGATCTTTGATAATCAGCCGAAATAGAAATCCCACTGATTTGATTGAGCAGCGTTGTCATTTGCTTAACTTCCCTGGCAATTTTAACCGGATCGGGAGGAAGTTTAACGGCAATAATTCGATTTTCAATTTGAAAATTAGGAGCCGTTTGTTGAGCGATCGCTTTCGCTTTATCTTTCAACCTAGCCGTTGGAACTTTACCTTCTAATTCTAGTGTTTGTCCCTGCACTTGAACAGATAAAGGATAAATCGCCAACTCAGGTTCTGATGCTAATTTTTTCGTTAATGTAGCTTCTAATTGGCGCAAATTTATCTGGCGGTATTGATAAATTCCCAAAGCAATTAAAATTAAGCTGAATAGGACTGAACCCAGGACTAAAAGAGTCATTGGCTTTTGATACACTTTCCAATCTATTCCCACCCGCATCAACCCTTCAAGCTGACAAGGAATTCCTTCAGGAACTGAATCTGGATCGCCTTCAAACTCTTCAATTTCCCGACTATATTTAATAATCAATGTTGCCATTGTTTGGCGCATTTTTTTAATAAATGCTTTAGGCGGTTCTCCTTTAACCAGCACAGCCAAATAACAATATCCAGCCACTTCAAGAATAATTTTAGAATCCCCATACTCAATTTCATTCAGTTCTGAAATTTCTCCGGTTTGCACAATACAATCATTCACAAAACTGCGAATTGCCGTTAACATTCCCGCTATCATTTCGGCTTCAAGTTGTTGATCGGGTTGTTGCATTTGAGCAATGACTAAACCAGAACCTTTGTGAATTAAAAATACCGCTTGCACGATAAAATTACTCACTTCCTTTAAAATCAGTTCTGCTTCCGATACCCCTTGAACTTTCGATTGAATTTTCCGTTTGATTCCTTGCATACTCAAAGCACTATTCACTTTGTCATTAATGTCTTTAATGGCTTCCCCTAAATAGCGACTAATCGTACTCCCAATCACCGGATACAACGCATCCACCATTGAATCTCGTTCTAAACTAACTTGTTCTTTAATCGTGCGTCCAATGGTAGGTGCTAAAGCTTCGGCAATTTCATTGCGATCAATTCTAATTTGTTCTCGAATCGCAGCCCCAATTTCTGGCCCAATCGCTTGAGCAATTTCTTTAGGAGAATCCCGAATTTGTTTTTTAATCGCTTCAGGAATTAAATCCGCAATAGCAGCACTCATCGCCATTCGATCCGTTTGACCTTTTCCTCGAATTACTTCATCAATAATTGGAATAAAAGCTTGAATAAGCTCCTCTTTGGATTCATTAACTTTTAAATTTAAGAGTTGACCAATAGTAGGAAGCAACAGTTCAATTAATTTTTGAGGTTCATAAATTTGGATTTCAATGCGATTGAGTTGCTGTGTAATCCGGTCTACCAGTTCTCGCACTTCTGGCAATTCCGATCCTAATAATTGATTTTTCAACTCTTCTAAATCATCCGTTAAGTTAGAGCCAAACATTAACTCTTGTAATTGCTCTAAGGGATCATCAGGATTAGAAGCTTTTTTGATGGGTGAGGGATTGGATACTTTTAATTCCGTATTTTGGGGATTACGTTGAAGCGAAGGTTGATCTAAATTAAAGGCTTTTAATAAAGGTTCAAGAGCTTTTAAATCCACAGGATCAGAGGGATCATCCTCTTCAATTTTCTCCCGATTAGATGAAACAATTTTAGGAGTTTCCTCGGTTGATTTTAGCTCAACAGAAACTTCTAAATTTTGAGAGGGTATCGAGGAAGGAATTGAAGGGAAATTCTCTTCTATTTTGCTTACGGAATAGTCAACGTCCATCGCCGTAGAAGGAGGTTTTTCCAATAAGGGCAGGAGTCGCAAAATCCCATCATCTTCTAGCGTTGAAGGTTGAAAAGGCACAGGATGAATCGATGGATTTGAGTTAGGAAACTCAGGCTCAGAGGCTACAGAATCAACCGTTAAGGGGGTGGGGAATGGTTCTGGATCTAGGGGTAATCTTGAGGGAGGACGAGGAGATTTAGACTCATGACTCAGGTTTAAATCGAGTAATAAATTGATCAACGATGCTAGGGGATCACCCTCAACTCCATCGGATGAATTCTGTTGAGAGGTTATCCCCTGTTGTTGATCAATAGAGCTTAAATTATCCTGAGAAGAGGTCATAGTTTTGACCGAATTTAGAATTTAAAAGTGGTGATGTTCAGGAAGTGCAAAACCTCCATTGGTTTGCTCATCGGCGGCTTGTTTGATCGCTGGGACAAATTCAGTTCCTTTTAATCTCATCCCAACTTCAAATAGCACTTCCGCCATATCATCACGGGAGACTTTGACTTCTGTTAATAGAGAAAAGCGTCGATCCAGTTCTTCTAATACTTGGTTTTTAAGATTGCGAACCTCCTCTTGTAACTGATCACGAGTTTGTCCTAATTCTTCACGTAGAGAATTGGTTTGTTGATCTAAAGCTTCATCCAAAGCTTCAATACTGCTGGAAAATTTGCGGTTGAGCCGATCGGTTTGTTGTCGCAGATCTGTTAATTCTTCCTGGGAATTTAAGGTCAGAATTTTGATTTTTTTGTCTAAATTTTCTACGGAGGACTTGATTTCTGACGTTAAAACCGTTTTCAGTTGTTCAACACGATCTTGGATATCTTGTTGCAGAGTTGCGAGATCGGACTCCATCTTTTCAAACCGACTATTATAGTCTCGGAGTTGAGATCCAAATATAATATCACGGATTTGGTCGATATTGCCTAAACGCTCTCGCATTTCTTCTTTCGTGATTTCAGCCATGTTTACGTCCTCATCAATCTTTATAGTCGGGAGAATTTGCCAATCAGGAATTATAGTTGAGTTTTTTCCCTAAGTTTAGCGTTTTACCCTAGAACTGTATCAAAAATTTAGCCAGAAGAACAGCTAAGGGGAAATTTTCAACCCTCCCGTTGTTACCGTTGGAGAAATAGCATAAAAAATTAGGATACACAATACTCTAAAGGTATAGATTCGGTTTTCTTTGATCAGCAAAATTTTGATGTCCTACTTTAGATTGAAGTTAGGCTACAATTTTGGCTACAATTGAACACGCCCTAGTCTGTAGTCGCTCTGACCCTTCAATTCATTCCCAGGTTTTGGACAATCTTCGAGTTTAGATGTCCCAGATTTGAAGCATCCAAAGATATTCAGAAAGATTAATTTTATTTTGAGCGTTAAATTGAATTCCTTCTGTATTCCTATTCCCTATTTTCTTTCCCCCTCTGTTCGGTGTTCAGTGTTCGGTGATCACTAAGTTATCCCGATGAACCACTGTTTCTGCACCTTCATATCCTAAAATTTCAGGAATTTTATCCGAATGCAAACCCTTTATTTTTTGTAATTCTCCACTATTATAATTAACTAAACCTCTAGCAATTTCCTGTCCTTCTAAATCACAAATTTGTACCGAATCTTGCACCGCAAATTCTCCGTCAATTTTTGTAATTCCTGCTGCTAATAAAGATTTTCCTCCTTTAGAAATTGCCTTGACTGCCCCTGCATCTAAATAAAGTTTACCCATTGGAATTAATACATTAGCAATCCAATGTTTTCGAGCATTAACAGGTCGAATTTGGGGTTCAAATTGAGTCCCAATGGCTTCCCCTTGCAGGATTTTTTCTAAATTTTGGGGATATTTTCCCTCTGTAATAACGGTTCTCACCCCTGATCCCGTAGCAATTCGGGCTGCTTCAATTTTTGTAATCATTCCTCCCGTTCCCCATCCACTGCGAGAATCTCCTGTTTGCACTTGAAATTCTTCTAATTGTTCCATACTCGTGATTAAACTAATCGGTTGAGCGTTGGGATTTTCACGGGGGTCGGCTGAATATAATTGATCAACATCTGTTAATAAAAATAACCAATCCGCCTCTACTAAACTCGCAACTAATGCCGAAAGAGTATCATTATCCCCAAATTTTAATTCATCAACGGCAACGGTATCATTTTCATTAACAATGGGAATTACGCCTAATTTTAACAATTGTTGAAACGTATTATAAACATTCACATAACCGTTACGTTGAACTAAATCTCCCCGTGTCAGCAAAACTTGAGCAATGGGTTGTTGGAGGGAACTAAATAAATCATCATAAACCCGCATCAACCGACCTTGACCCACGGCGGCTACCGCTTGTTTTAAGGCAATGGTGCGAGGACGTTCCGTTAATCCTAAGCGATCGCGTCCCACTCCCACCGCACCGGAAGAAACTAAAACGACTCGATACCCCTGATGCCGTAACCGGGCCAAGGTTTCTACTAACGTCGCCAACGTCGATAACGCTAAATGTCCTGTGGTCGCCTGGGTTAAACTCGATGTACCAATTTTGATAACAAGGGTTTGAGACATAAAGGATGTTGACGGTTGACGGTTGACGGTTGACAGTTGACGGTTAATGACTCACCGTAAAACGCCAACCCCCCCAAAGCAGGGAAGGCTGGCGTTTTACAACAGAATTTAAGGATTGGTATACTGAGGGTCTTTATATAAGCTGACCCGATTTGTTATTAAATCATTATTATGATCCCATAAAACTTTAACCCGTTGAAATTTCATAATCTTTTCTTTAGATTTCAAGTTATTTTCGTTACAGAAAAAACCGATTGCGGTTTTAATCAGTGCAGGGTTGCTCCTAGCATTTTGGAGAGCCACACTTCAATATTACGAACAGAATTAGCTGGAGGCATCATGGTGGGATCAACCATCGGCTCCACCAGAATTGTAAACATTCCGAGACGGTTTCCCGCCAAAACATCTGTAAATAAGCGATCGCCCACCATAGCCACCTGTTCTACGGGTAAATCCATCGCTTCAACGGCTCGCTTGAGTTTCCGGCGAGAGGGTTTACCCGCGCCACTAATGTAGGGCAAATTTAACGTTTCAGCAATACTACCAATCCGAGCTTGGCTAATATTGTTACTCACCAACCATAGACAAGTCTGAGGTTTGAGGGTATCGATCCAACCTTTAAGCTGTTCAGACACAGACTTTTCCGTAATCGGAACTAAGGTTTCATCCACATCTAGCACCATGCCTTTAATTTGGTGCTGTTCTAATAGATCCGGTGTCAAATGGACAACGCAATCTCCCAAAACTAAATCAGGTTGTAAGAGTTTCCCCCAAGACATAAGAATTATAAAATTTTAGCCCCTTGATTTTAACCGAAAACGGGGTAACTTGCCGGCATCCTCCCTATAACTCTCTTATTGAGAAGAAAGATTGCGTTCAACTTCAGCAATTGCTGCTTGATGTTCCGCTTCTGTCCGGCTGAAAATATGGGTTCCGTCGTAACGCGCCATAAAGTAGAGATAATCGGTTTTTTCAGGGTTGAGTGTTGCTTTTAAACTCGCTAAACCCGGACTGGCGATCGCCGTTGGCGGTAAACCCACATTAATATAAGTATTGTAGGGAGACGGCGTTTCCACCTGTTTAAAGGTTAGGGGTTGATCAACGGTTTGACGAATTCCCAAAGCATATTCTACTGTCGGATCAGAAGCGAGTTGAATTCCTTTTTGCAAACGGTTGTGAAACACCCCAGAAATGCGATTTCGTTCTTCAGCGACAACGGCTTCTTTCTCCACAATACTCGCCAGTGTCACCCATTCATTCAAATCTAAATTCAGTTGGGATTTTGCTTGTTGATAGATCGGTAAAGCCGATTCTTGAAACCGATTTAACATCTGGCGAATGATGCCTTGGGGTGTGACTTCAGCCGATTCCACTTGATAAGTATCGGGAAACAAAAAACCTTCTAGTAAGGGTAAATTTTGAGGGAGCCAAGGATAATCTTGATAGGGAATTTGACGACTTGCTGTGATAAATTCCTCCGCCGAGAAAAATCCTTGTTGTTCAAAATATTCCGCCATTTGTTGAATTGACCAGCCTTCTGGAATCGTGAAACTAAGCGTCATCACTTCCCCATTCCAGATTTTAGCAGCAACTTCACTCAAGGATTGAGTTGGAGCCAGAGAATAGCTTCCGGCTTTAAAATCTCCTTGAGGATCTTTGAAGATTAACCACCGTGCCCACAGTCTCCAAGCCAAATCGGAACGAATTAATCCGGCTGCTTTCAAATCTTCCCCAATTTGCTGGCTTGATGTTCCAGGGGGAATCAGGATTTTCACACTGTTTCCACTCCCACTGGAGGATCTCACCTGTTCTTCACTTTGAGGAGCCGCACTGGCCCAACTCCACCACATCCAACCTTGCCATCCGAAGAATCCCCAGATCATCGGTAGGATGAGAAGATAAAAAAAACCTTTAGAAAACCCTTTCAAGGTTTGTTTATTTTGAGGTTTCTTTTGCTTTGTTTTTGCAATTTCCAAATTGCCACTCCCAAATCAAAACTCGATTTTACCTTGTACTGAAACCCCGCCCATCTCCCTCTGAGGAGATATTTATTGTTCAGGGGTCGATACAGACCTGAATGGGTTACTCCAAAGCATCAAAAAGTTGATCTTCAATCAAGGGTAACAAAGGTTCTAACTTTTGAAATTCTTCCGGGGAAAGTTGTTTATATTCTCCCTCTTCATTGGTTTTAGCGAGAATAAAGAACGGATCGGCAGGGGTATAAATTCCGTATTCTTGCTCTTCGTAATAGAAACTCGCTAACCACAGGAGTTCCTCAAATTCTTCTTGGTCAGGTTGGGAAGAATCGAGATCGGAATTAGATTCTCCTTCTTCAGGAAAATCCGGTAATTCTCCTTCTACAGTTAGGGTAATCCCTGTTCGTTTGAGATCTAAATTGTGTTCTGCTAAAACAGCTTTAGCCGTTTTGAAAATTCTGTCAATTTCTGCTTCTGATTCTACAGGAACAGCAGATTCATCATCATCATCCTCGTCATTCCAAGTTAAGATTTCGATGGGCGTGTCCACAGGAAGAAGCAATCCATACTCTTGACCTTCTAACTGAATTGAGGATTGCAAGGTGCACACCAGCGATCGCCCCTGCTCATCGGTCAGGGTGACGTAGGCTTCCTCAGAACGTCCATTATCGTTGGGAAATTTAGATGGGAGCATCATTTATTACTGTACTATTTTTAGCCGCACTAAACGGCACTGGGGAGGAGTGCTCAAGAGATACGCTCAACCCTTTTCAACACCAGGATATCATCAAATTGGTTGACTATTAACGCAGCACCACCGCCAACCCCCTACTCCCCTTCTCTCCCCACTTCTC
>NZ_JADEWU010000093.1:0-20864 GCF_015207485.1 Planktothrix mougeotii LEGE 06226 | reverse complement strand
CTCCCGATGCGTCTTGGATCAAGTTAGAAAGATGGGAGGCTTTAACTGATGAAGAAAAACAAAAGTTTCCCCCTATTTGTCCTGATTTTGTAATTGAGTTACTTTCTCCTAGTGATAGTTTGAAGACGACACAGGAAAAGATGAAGGAATATATAGATAATGGTGTAGGTTTGGGTCTATTAATTAATCGGACATCTCGTCAAGTCGAGATTTATAGACCCGGAAAAGAGGTTGAGGTTTTAGATTCTCCTGCTACGGTTTCAGGGGAAGATGTTTTAAAGGATTTTGTGTTGAATTTAGGGATGATTTGGTAAATAGCGATCACCACTTCAAACAAATCAAACAGCGATCGCCAAGATCAAAAAGGAATATTCAGTTAATATATAATAGGATATGAGATAGTTAAAATTCTCCCCGAACATTCAATGAGGATATGACAATGAATGCTTTAACTGTCAATTTAGATTCAGTAATAAAAATGACTGATGACCAGTTTTTCAAGCTCTGTCAAAATAACCGAGAATTGAGATTTGAAAGAAATGCCAATGGAGAATTAATAATTATGCCACCAACGGGAGGAGAAACGGGAAATCGTAATGCGGGTATTACTGCTCAAGTTTGGATTTGGAATGAGCAAAATAAGGAGGGTATAGTTTTTGATTCTTCCACTTGTTTTAAATTGCCGAATGGTGCAGATCGTTCTCCTGATGCTTCTTGGATCAAGTTAGAAAGATGGGATACTTTAACTGACGAGGAAAAACAAAAGTTTCCCCCTATTTGTCCTGATTTTGTAATTGAGTTACTTTCTCCTAGTGATAGTTTGAAGACTACACAGGAAAAGATGAAGGAATATATAGATAATGGGGTGGGTTTGGGTCTATTAATTAATCGTAAATCTCGTCAAGTAGAGATTTATAGACCCGGAAAAGAGGTTGAGGTTTTAGATTCTCCTGCTACGGTTTCAGGGGAAGATGTTTTAAAGGATTTTGTGTTAAATTTGGAGATGATTTGGTAAAATTATACAGGTATTTATTTAACCAGATAAATGATTTTGGATTTATTGGGGTTAATTCTATTATTTAACTATGTGGTTATTTAATAGACATCTCCAAGAATTATGTTAGAAGCCTTGATATACCGTAACCAAATCCTAATTTCTGGAGATGTCTAATGAATAAGTTTATTCTTGAGGCAACTGATGAAAATTTAGAACTCCTGAAAAAGTTCAAAGGCAGTGAAGTTTATTGGCACACGGCAGATTTTTTTGAGTTCGATCTTAGCCTAAAAGATTCATTGTCGGTCATCTTTGATGCTTATATGGATGCACTGATGGAGTCTGAAGAAGATGATGAAGATGAAGCTATTCGTAAAATTGGATTTTCAATTGGAAGGATGCTGGTCAAAGCGGCAAGAAAAATGGGAATTTCTTCCCAAGACTATCGCCATCAATTCAATAATTATGTAACAGTCATTTGGACTCCGATCTGTATATGGCGAAAAGACGAGTCTGGTAAAATGCGTTATTCGCTAATGAGCAATTTATAATCAAACTAAGTGCGATCGCCGATCTTGTAGGTTGGGTTGAGGTGACGAAACCCAACATTAACTTTTTACCAAATTACCACCCAATATCTGAGTTATAATCAATACTATCAATTTTACACCTTAATCAAATAATTTAACTTATGTCTGCTACAATTCGTGAAGAACTTCACCAACAGATTGACCGATTACCTGATCACATTGTTGAAAAAATTGCCAACTTTACCCGATTAATTGCCACTGAGCCAAACAACATTTTAGAATATACTAATTGGCAAGATGAAGACTGGCAAAAATTTTCATTAGAGCAATTTTTCAAAGAAGAAGATGAAATTGAATATTCCCTAGCAGATGCTCAAGAAATTTATCAACCATGAAACCAGGTGATATTGTTCTAATTCGTTTTCCTCAAGCAGACTTGAAATCAGGAAAACTACGTCCAGCTTTAATTATTGCTATTTCACCAAGTCGCCATGGCGATTTATTACTTGCTTTAATTTCTTCTCGTCTCCATCAAGCTACTCTAGGATTTGACGAAATTATTAATACCTCAGATTCTGACTATATTACTACTGGACTTAAAGTGGCTTCTTTAATTCGGCTAGGACGATTAACAACTGTCGAATCATCTGTAATCAATGCACGTTTAGGAAATATCTCACCAGAAAGACTAATACGCATTAAAAATCTTTTAATCAATTGGCTAAGAAAATAAAATTAGTGCGATCGCTTATTGTTTAGAAAGCTTGATGGCGATATAATTTAGATAAAGACTGTGTAGAAAAGGAAAAAATAGCCGTGAGTTAAACAGAAATTACAGATTCTTTGCTAACTAGCACAGGTTTCTATAACCTCTTTCAAACCTTACCACTAGAAATCCGACAACGCTTTCTACAACTTTTATTTCAAAATAATTCCTCTGAATTAGAAGACTTTATCCTTTATTTAGCTTGTTAAAATTATCGAAAAGAAGGATTTTTATCTGAATTAGAGTCTCAATCTCTCTTGGAGAGTTTGCCTCAATGAAATATCGAATTGCCAAATGCTTCAAACAAATCAAACAGCGATCACCAAGATCAAAAAGGAATATTCAGTTAATATAGAATAGGATATGAGATCGTTAAAATTTCTCCCTGAACATTCAATGAGGATAGGACTATGAATGCTTTAACTGTCAATTTGAAATCATTAATAGAAATGACGGATGAGCAGTTTTTTCATCTCTGTCAAAATAACCGGGAATTGAGATTTGAAAGAAATGCCAATGGAGAATTAATAATTATGCCACCAACGGGAGGAGAAACAGGAAATCGTAATGGTAGACTAAATCAACAATTATTTAATTGGACTGATGCTGATGGTACTGGCATTGCTTTTGATTCTTCGACTTGTTTTAAATTACCAAATGGTGCAGATCGTTCTCCTGATGCGTCTTGGATCAAGTTAGAAAGATGGGAGGCTTTAACTGATGAAGAAAAACAAAAGTTTCCCCCTATTTGTCCTGATTTTGTAATTGAGTTACTTTCTCCTAGTGATAGTTTGAAGACTACACAGGAAAAGATGATAGAATATATAGATAATGGTGTGGGTTTGGGTCTATTAATTAATCGGACATCTCGTCAAGTCGAGATTTATAGACCCGGAAAAGAGGTTGAGTTTTTAGATTCTCCTGCTACGGTTTCAGGGGAAGATGTTTTAAAGGGTTTTGTGTTAAATTTGGAGATGATTTGGTAAATAGCGATCGCTCCTTCAAAAAAATCAAACAGCGATCGCATTCCCCATACCCAAAATTTATCTATCTAAACTTGAACTAACGGCTGATTGTTTATAGATGAACGAGGTTGAATCGTCTTTTTAATTTCTTCTCCCGCTAACTCTTCGGCTAGGCGTAACTCATAAGCTTTTTGCAAATTAAGCCATAGCTCTGCACCCGTGCCAAACCATCGTCCTAGACGTAATGCCGTGTCAGCAGTAATACCTCTTTGCCCTTTGAGAATTTGCGTAATCCGATTTGTGGGTATATGGAGCGATCGCGCTAATTCTGACGCACTAATTCCAAGTTCTTTTAATTCATCAGATAAGATTTCGCCAGGGTGAATTGCAGGTCTTGGCATAGTTTTTTTCTCCTTTAGTGATAATCGACAATTTCGATATGAAATGGGCGATTTTCTGTTTCTGTCCACTCAAAACAAATACGCCATTTGTCATTTATGCGGATGCTGTACTGCCCTTTTCTATCTCCGCCTAGTGCCTCAAAACGATTACTTGGCAAAGCCATTAAGGATTCTTTATTAGGTGCGGCTTCTAGGATTTCTAGGCGTTTGTATGCTTGTCTTTCAAATGCCTGAAATTCTTTGACACGATCGCCCGCAGCAAATGTGGCTGTGCGTTTGTCTTTATATTTTTGAGGCATAGGCAAGTGTTATGCGTTACGTCAAACATAACATTTATATCGCAATTTCGCAAAAAATCAACCAGCGATCGCCTAATCATCACGACTCACAGGAATAGCGATCGCAACGGTCTACGCAAGTACACTATATATAGCGTGTTTGCGTAAGTCCTGACCGATTAAAATCCGTGATATCCTCTTAAATCTGTGAGTCCGATTGCCTCTAGCCCTATTTTTTCAAAATTGGTACAACAAAACACAGACAGCAATCTATACTAAATGCAACAATAGTCCCACAAACCCCATTCACCCCAAATGAAATTAAATTGAGCAAGTTGTCTATATCCAAAGTAAACTGGTAAATAGTATTTCTGTATGTCTTACTTTCTTTTGATAGTTCAAAGCTTAAATTTTTATTAACTTTTCCCTTGGTATTGTTTTAGCCCTGGTTTATTTAAAATGACTATGAAATCTGCATCCCCAACCAATTCTGTATCGGAAGAATCCACCGTTGTTTCAGCACAAGTTGTTGATGTAACGATTGATGTAGCTGCTGTTAAAGAATCCACAACCGATTGCAATGGCAATCAACCCCCAACTTCAAGAGGGGGTGAAACCCCTCAACAAACACCTGCTTCATCAGAAAAAAGCGGGGGGTTAGTTGTTACGCACCAACAGGGCGGTAATTTCTCCTCTTTTTTAGCGCCTTTAACTAAAGATAATTTTGTTCAAGTCGTTAAAGAAGTTGAGGACAAACTCAAAACCGTTAATCAAACCTTATCGATGCTGAATAATCTGCTCGATGCTCAAGGGTTTGAGGAAATTCTCAATGAAATGTTGCGATCAATTACGATCAAAATTGGGGAATTACTCAATGCAGATCGGACCACAATCTGGCTAGTTGATGAAGAAAAACATGAACTCTGGTCAATTGTAGCCGGAGGAGCAGAAGGAAAACCCCTAGAATTGCGAATTCCTTCAACAATAGGAATCGCCGGAGAAGTTGCCACAACCCGATCTGTTGTTAATATTCCCTACGATTTTTACGCTGATCCACGTTCTGCCGCTGCCCAGAAAATGGATCAGAAAAACGGATATCGGACTTATACCATGCTGGTCATGCCTCTATTAAATGATGAGGATGGACTGGTAGCAGTCGTGCAGTTACTCAACAAATTAAAACTGAATTCTGCACCTTCACTGCCCTTAGATGAAAAAATAGATTTTGAGGGGTTTACCCCAGATGATGAAAAAATATTTGAAGAATTTGTTCCCTCCATTCGCCTAATTTTAGAATCCTCTCGCTCCTTCTATGCTGCTACCGTTAGACAACGGGCTGCTGCTGCTTTAATGAATGCGGTCAATGCCCTAAGTAAGAGCAGTTTAGACTTAGAAGAAACCTTAAAAAATGTTATGGATCAGGCAAAAGAATTAATGAATGCCGATCGCAGTACCTTGTGGTTATTAGATGAAGAAAAAGGAGAACTTTGGACAAAAATTCCCATTGGGGGCAAGTTAGTTGAAATTCGTATTCCTCAACACGCTGGATTTGCTGGAATTGTTGCCCAAAGTGGTGCTCCGTTATTAATTCCCTTTGATCTTTACAACGATCCTCGCTCTGAAACCTCTAAACAAACTGACCAAAAAACCAAATATCGGACGTGCAGTATGTTATGTATGCCCGTGTATAATGCTGATGATCATCTGATTGGTGTGACTCAGTTAATTAATAAGAAAAAACAAGGAGATTTTCCGGCTTATGATCCGACTAATTGGCCGGAAGCCCCGGAACAATGGAAAGCCAGCTTTAATAACGATGATTTAGAATTCATGCGGGCGTTTAATATTCAAGCGGGGGTGGCACTGCAAAATGCTAAATTATTCCAAAAAGTCAAAGAACAGGAACAACGACAAAAAGATATTTTGCGATCGCTTACAAATGGCGTGATTTCAACCGATAAAGATGGCAAAATGATTGCCACAAATGAATGTGCAATGGAACTCTTAGGACTGCGGGAAGAAGATGTTGTTCAAGGGCGTTCTGTTCGGGATTTACTTCAGATTAAAGAAGGAGATTTTGGCAAATGGTTTGATGCGGCTTTAGCCCCGAAAGATTCCAAAGATCGCCAACAATATTATCCCGATCAAACCTTATTATCGGGAGCGTCTCAAGAACCTCGGAGTATTAATTTATCGATTAATTCCATGTCCGATATTAACAACCCTGAAAAAGTCAGTGGGGCGTTAGTCGTCATGGAAGATATTAGTGGAGAGAAAGAAGTTAAGAACTTAATGTATCGCTATATGACCCCAGAAGTGGCAGAACAACTGTTAGCGAGTGGCGATACGGGCTTAGGTGGAAAACGCAAAGATGTCACGGTTTTATTTAGTGATATTCGCAGCTATACCACCTTAACGGAAAAACTACAAGCGGAAGAAGTTGTTACCATGCTCAACTCCTATTTTGAGGAGATGGTAGACACCGTATTAGGGTATAAAGGAACCCTCGATAAATATATCGGGGATGCGTTAATGGCCGTGTTTGGATCTCCGGCTCCCTTAGAAGATCACCCCTGGATGGCGATGCAAGCCGCTGTTGAAATGCGCTACCGTTTAGCGGAATACAATGAAGGTCGCGTAGCCCAAGGGTTAATGCCCATTAGTATTGGTATGGGTCTGCATTCCGATGAAGTGGTATCAGGAAATATTGGGTCGAGTAAACGGATGGAATTAACCTCCATTGGGGATGGAGTTAACTTAGCGTCTCGTTTAGAAGGAACCAGTAAACAATATGGCACGGATATTATTATTAGTGAGAATACCTATACTCATTATGCGGATCGGGTGATTGTTCGGGAACTAGATTTCATCACGGTGAAAGGAAAAAGTCAACCCGTGAGAATTTATGAACTCGTGGGAATTCGAGAAGGGAAATTAGCTCGACCTCTTTCCGAAAAACAACAACAGATTATCGATCATTATCGTCAAGGACGGCAATATTATCTTAAACCGGCAACGGAAAAATTAACCGATGCGGAAATTGTCCCCATATTAGAAGAACTCGAAGAAATCACCGAAGCTCAGATGAAAAAACTGTCCTATGATGATAAAGATTTGTTAGGACAAATGTTGGTGAAAAATTCCTTGAAGAAACTAACCGAGATGTTAGATGAAAACACAATCAAACGGTTAGCCGTAGAAGAATTTAAACAAATGCCCAGCGAAGAAGCTTTAGGGGTGTTACCGGACAAAATTAAGGGATTAACCCCCCGCGAAACCAAAAAACTATTCATTGCTAAACTGAAACAGTTTACAACGGATGTTAATACCCAAGAAATGTTAGAAAATGAAGCAACGGAAATGGCTTTACCGAAACTGCGGAAAATGATTGATTTAGCTAAACGAAAATTTGCACTTAAAGCCAAAGAATCCTTGAGAAATGCCAAACGGGAATTTCTGACGGTACTAGAAATTGATCCCAAGAATAAAGCGGCTAAATTACACGTTGATCGCTGTATTCTCTATGAAACCACCCAACCCCCGGATGAAACCTGGGATGGAGTTTGGAATTTGACCGAAAAATAGCACCCGTTAATCGAGCGTGGGATTCTATAAGGTAAAATGATTGTGTAACTTTGGTGTTGCACAACTATTGTTCAAAGACTGAGGCATGAAAATGGACGCTAATCTCATCGGGTAAAGTCCGGGTTTGACCTGCAAAGTTAAGATTTTTGAATAGAATTTAATCTGACGCAGTTGAACGTCATAAACTAAATTTTAGATGAATAGACGCGCTCGTTTCCAAACTTCCCACTTTTTATTATGATTAACAATCAGAGAGTAAGATATGCCTAGAGTTAGTTCACAATTATCCGATCTTCAGTGGGTTAAGCAAGTTCGTGACTTGTTAATTGAAGTGGCACGGGCTTCTTTAGCCGATAGTCCGAAATTGCCGGAGAGTGTTGGCACTCAAGCACTGCCTTTAGCTCAAAAAGCCCAAACGATTCTGCAAAAAAACAGCAACACAGCCAATCATCAAACGAGTTGGCAATCTCAAAAAAGCCAATGGATTGAGGACGTGCGACAATTGTTGTTGGAATTGTCTCGAATTGCTTTAGCAGAACGACCCAAACTCCCTGAAAATATTGCTCAACGGGCCTTGACTTTAGCAGAAACCGCCCAGGATATTCAGGAAGTTTCAGATGATTCAGGACGAGATGACCTTTCAGGGCATGATGATGATGAAGCCGATGATTCTTCTGGAGAAACAGCCTTGTCCGTTAATGATTTATTCAAGCGTTTAAAAGAGTGTTTAACGGTCGAATCTCAAAACAGTCATCAAGTTGGAGATGCTCAATGGCAGCAATTGTTAACATTACTTGACATGGTTCAGGATACCTATAACAGAATCCCAAAATCTTGAGCGATTCTGAGGGCATTGAGAGAGGTAGAGAAATTTACCCTAGGCTTTGAACAGCAGAAATTTCTCCCAATCTCTCTATAAAGGACGAAACACTTTCCTTGAGTTTGTGCTATATTAGAATTTAGGAATTGTAATTTTTAAACAATTAATATCAAGCAGTCGTAGCTTTTATTTATGGAATCAGATAGTCAACCAGCCAGGTCTAGTGAAAAATCTACTGATAGATTGGCAGACCTCATTGGAACCTTTATCGCTGTGTTAACCTTAACGCTACCTTTGCTTGCGATTGCCCGCTATTCTCCCAGCCAAATTAATCCTTGGCAGTCTTATCCCCCTAATTACCCATCAATTCAGAAGTAGGGGGTATGGGCTGTTGACTTTCTTTGAGATCCTCTCCCCCCTTGGAGGAAATGCCCATCCCCTTTAGAATGCTATTGGGGGAATGCCCCTAATTTGATTATTGCAACAGCTTGGAGAACGACTCGTGGATTTATCAAAAATTCCGCCCCAACCTAAACCGGGTTTAATTAATGTTTTGATTGAGATTCCCGCCGGAAGTAAAAACAAATACGAATACGATAAAGACTTACAAGCCTTTGCTCTGGATCGTGTGCTGTTTGCTTCGGTGCAGTATCCTTTCGATTATGGTTTTATTCCTAATACCTTAGCCGATGATGGAGATCCCTTAGATGGGTTGGTGATTATGGATCAACCCACCTTTCCCGGCTGTGTGATCACAGCCCGACCCATTGGAATGTTAGAAATGGTAGATGGGGGTGATCGAGATGAAAAAATTCTCTGTGTTCCCGCCGCCGACCCCCGCTATGCAGACGTAAAATCCCTTAAAGATATCGCTCCCCATCGCCTCGAAGAAATTGCAGAATTTTTCAGAACCTATAAAAATCTGGAACGGAAAGTCACGGAAATTTTAGGTTGGCAAGATGTTGATCAAGTGGCTCCCCTGGTTGAGCAGTGTATTCAAGCTGGAAAACCCAAAGGTTAATTCCCGTTCAACTTCAATCCTTTAGGATGACATAGGAGACAAATCCAACTTTCACAACCATGCACCGAACACTACTATACGCTAAGATTCATAACTGTACTTTAACCGCAGCTAATGTTCACTATGTGGGAAGTATCACCATTGATCAATCCTTACTCGATGCTGCTGGAATCTTCGTTCATGAACAGGTACAAGTCGTGAATGTTGCCAATGGGGAACGGTTTGTCACCTATGTTATTCCCGGCGCTGCTGATTCCGGTGCGATCGAATTGAATGGAGCAGCGGCTCGTTTGGGGGTAGTGGGCGATCGCTTAATTGTCATGTCTTATGCACAATTTTCCCTCGAAGAAGCAACCACCCATCAACCTAGAGTCGTGTTTGTCGATGAGAATAATCGAATTGTGGAAATTCGAGGCTAAAATGAACTGGGTCGTTCACCTCTGTGATAAAATTCAACAGGTTGTTAACCTACCTGCACGGCTGAACAGACCCGGAGTGCAGCCCTGCTCTGGCTGTAACTCGCTAAAAAAAATCAGGGAATCTATCAGCCCATTGACTCTCTCGGTATTTTAGTCCGATGGCAACGGCTGATAGGGAAACAGAATTGAATAGGCCCCTTGGGGTGCAGGGTGTCTCCCTAAGTCATACGGGGCTATTATAGGAGAGAGTGGGATGTATAGATTGCATCACCACAATCTTCAAAGTATAGGTCAGCCCCAACTCGCTTTGTCGGGTTAAGGCTCATCCTAATCAAGCAGGAAGCCTACACACAATACCCCTAGGTTAGTGTAGGGTCAGTCACCGTTCTACGTCCAAGGCTAAAACAAACGATGCCAGTTTCTGATCCGCCAGCCCAGAACCCAAAGTCCTCTGATGAAGCAACCCCCATGGACAAGAACTCTTCGACCGATTTTTCCGTGCGATTCTGGGGGGTAAGAGGTAGTATACCCACGCCCGGATCTCAAACGGTTCGATATGGAGGCAATACCTCCTGTGTAGAAATGCGCTTGGGTGAAAAACGCTTAATTTTTGATGCGGGTACAGGCTTAAGAGTTTTGGGGCTGGATCTGCTCAAACAGATGCCTGTGGAAGCCTATCTGTTCTTTTCCCATACCCATTGGGATCACATTCAAGGGTTTCCGTTTTTTGTTCCGGCTTTTATCCCGATTAATCGCTTTCATATCTATGGTGCGATCGCCCCAGATGGCAGTACAATTAAAGATCGTCTTTGTGATCAGATGGTTCACCCCAATTTCCCCGTCCCTATTCATGTGATGCAGTCGGATATGAAGTTCTATGACTTATCACCGGGGGATGTGCTGACGTTGGATGATATTAAGATTGAAACGGCTCCTTTAAATCATCCTAATGTAGCGGTCGGATATCGAGTCACTTGGCAAGGGCGCACGGCGGTTTACTGTACCGACACCGAACATTTTCCAGATCGCTTCGATGAAAATGTTCTCCACCTAGCTAGGGAAGCCGATGTTTTCATTTATGATGCCACTTATACCAACGAAGAATATCATAATGACAAATTTCCTAAAATTGGTTGGGGACATTCGACTTGGGAAGTGGGGGTGGAAGTCGCTAAAAAAGCTGGGGTGAAACAGGTGGTCATGTATCAACATGATCCGTCCCATAACGATGATATTCTCGATCAAATTGAAGCTCAGGTACAAGCTGTTTTTCCCAATGGGGTTGTAGCCCGGGAAGGCATGATTTTAAAACTCAACTAACAACCTATTCTCAGACAGAAGGTGTCACTTTGGGCTAGGATTTCAGGTGATGTTTGCAGATGGGTTTTGGTTATGGGTTTTCTCAGTCAAGAACAAAATCAGCAGCAGCACAGGCAAACGGGATGGTTTTCTTCCTGGCTGTCGGTTATGATTGTTGGCATCTGGAGTATTAGCATCGCGTTAGGGATGGTACATTCCCTGAATGCAGCGTCTCCATCACAGAAAAATGATCCGGGACTCATTATTACTCAAATGGCGAGTGTAGATAGCATAGAACCCGAATATCAATTAGGATTAGAACTGTATCTCAACACTTGTTCAACTTGTCATATTCCCATTCCTCCCCAAGTCTTTCCCACCCAAACCTGGCAACAAATTATTCAAGATGAACAACATTATGGTGCGACGCTTCAACCCTTAGATGGGCCCTCATTGTTGTTAATGTGGAAATATCTTCAAACCTATTCCCGTTCAATTCCGCTTCAGGAAGAAGCTATCCCTTATCGGTTCAATCGTTCTCGTTATTTTAAAGCGCTGCATCCCCGTGTTGAGTTTTCTCAACCGGTGACGGTGAATAATTGCGCCAGTTGTCATCCCGGTGCATCGGAATTTAACTACCGCAATTTAACACCGGAGTGGGAAAATTCTCCTTAAGTCTACACCCGAATTGATCAGGAGAAATCGTTGTTTTTAATAAAAATCCTGAAGCTAACTAATATGATATTATCATTATCTCCCTTGTTTCGTTGGTTGAATATCCGGCAAGGAATTCCCCTCCGTTGGGTACTTGTTATTCCCTTTTTATTAGAAATTTCGATTGCTGTGGGTTTAACAGGTTGGTTTGCTTTCCGACATGGAGAAAAAGCGATTAATGAACTGGCACAACAAATTGAAAATGAAGTGAGTTTTCGGATTCAACAACACTTAAATACTTATCTTTCTACCCCCCATCAAATTAATCAAATTAATGCCGATGCGGTTCAATTAGGATTATTAGATCTCAAAAAATATCCTGAAGTCGGGCATTATTTTTGGAAACAAATTCAAGCTTTTGATGTGGGTTATATTTATTATGTACTTCCTACGGGAGAATATGCAGGAGCCGGGTATTTTTTAGATTTGAAGAAAGCTACTATTGATGAATTGTCTCCCCAAACTCAATGGAAAGCCAATACTTATGCAACGGATCAGCAGGGAAATCGGATTCGGTTAATGGCTTCCTATAATGATTATAACCCTAGAAGTGAAGCGGCATATACCGATGCTGTGAGAGATCGAAAACCCGTTTGGAGTCAGATTTATCAATGGGATAATTTTCCTGATATTATTTCAATTTCTGCGAGTTATCCCCTTTATAATACTCGCAATGATTTAGTTGCAGTCTTGATTACAAATTTACGTTTATCCCAAATTAGTGAATTTTTAAAACGCTTAAAAATTAGTGAGTCTGGACAAACTTTTATTTTAGAACGGAATGGACTTTTGGTGGCGAGTTCCTCCTCAAAACCGCCTTATCAAATGGTGAAGGGTGTGGCAAAACGGCTGAATGCGGCGGACAGTCAAGATGTCATGATTCGAGAAACGTTTAAGGCTTTAACTGAAAAATTTGGTCAAGTTAACTCGATTATGACCGATCAATCTCTTCAGATTTTTATTAATAATCAATATCAATTTGTTAAAATTACTCCTTGGAAAGATCAATGGGGTTTAGATTGGTTGATTGTGGTGGTGGTTCCTGAATCGGATTTTATGAATCAAATTAATGCCAATACTCAAAAAACCATTATTCTTTGTATTGTTGCTGTGGGACTTGCTACCTTATTCGGATTGTTAACTGCTCGTTGGATTACTGAAAAAATTCTTTGGCTGAGTTATGCTTCCCAGCAAATTGCCAATGGAAATCTTAAACAAAAAATTAATATTAATGGCATTAAAGAAATTAAGATTTTGGGTAATTCTTTTAACCAAATGGCTCAACAATTACAACAATCTTTTACCGTTTTAGCAACCGCCAATGAAAGCTTGGAACAACGAGTTGAAGAACGCACCACACAACTCCAAACGGCTAAAGAAGAAGCTGAATCTGCGAATCAAGCAAAAAGTGAATTTTTGGCGAATATGAGTCATGAATTACGGACTCCTTTAAACGGAATTTTAGGTTATGCTCAAATTTTGCAACGGGAACCGAATCTTAGTCCTAAACACTTACAAGGACTGCATATTATTTATGAGTGTGGTTCCCATCTGTTAACCCTGATTAATGATATTTTAGATTTTTCTAAAATTGAAGCCCATAAATTAGAACTTTATCCGGTAGACTTTAATTTAGAATATTGTTTATGGGGAATTCGAGAAGTTTGTCGGTTGAAAGCTGAACAAAAAGAATTAAAATTTATTGACCTAGAATTAACACCGTTACCTTTAGGAATTCAGGGGGATGAAAAACGGTTACGTCAGGTTTTGTTAAATCTATTAGGAAATGCGATTAAATTTACGGATGAAGGATCAGTGACTTTCTCTGTACAAGTATTATCTGAGTCTCCAGAAATTCCATCAGGGGAAAGCCAATCTTTTATCCCTAAAATTTATACGCTGCGATTTCAAGTTGAAGATACGGGAATTGGGATGACGGCTCAACAAATTGAAAAAATCTTTTTACCCTTTGAACAAGTTGGAGAACAGGAGCGAAAAGCAGAAGGAACTGGGTTAGGGTTAGCCATTAGTCATCAAATTATAGAGATGATGGGAGGCAAAATTAAGGTTGAAAGTACCCTCGGAAAAGGTAGTCGCTTCTGGTTTGATGTAGACTTTCCCGAAGCAGAAGAGCAGTTAGTTAAAACTCATCAAACTCAACAAAAAATTGTCGGTTATCAGGGAGAAAAACGTACAATATTAATTGTAGATGATCGCTGGGAAAACCGAGCCGTTATTATGAATCTTTTACAACCTATCGGGTTTGAAGTTAGGGAAGCAACTCAGGGACAAGAAGGGTTAAAAAAGATCAAAGAAGGGTTTCCTGATCTGGTGATTACAGATATAACGATGCCTGTTTTAGGTGGGTTAGAAATGACCCGACAATTAAGATCAGATTTAGAATTTTCTGATTTGATAATTATTGCTTCTTCGGCTTCTGTTTTTAGTTCAGATCGAGAGGAATGTTTAAAAGCAGGCTGTAATGGTTTTTTGCCTAAACCCATTCAAGAACAAAATTTATTGAATCAACTCCAACACTGGTTAAACTTAATTTGGATTTATGAAAACTCAGACACTATCGCCGTGACTCCCCGGTCATCCCCATCTGTTGATTCTTTCATTATTCCTCCTCCTGAAGAACTGACTCAGTTGTACGATTTGGCAAGGGGAGGCTATATTTTAGAAGTTCAAAGTGAGGCTAATCGAATTAAGGAGTTAGATGATCAATATATTGCCTTTGCAGATTATATTCTACAATTATCTGAAGCGTTTGAAGATGAAGAGATTATTCGACTTATTCAACCTCACCTTATTTAAAAAATCATGAAAAATCCCCCTCATTCCTATTCGATTTTAATTGTGGATGATAATCTTACCAATATTAAATTATTGCTAGATATTTTAAATCAGTCTGGCTTCCGAGTTTCCATTGCCAAAAGTGGAGAAAATGCCTTAGTTAAACTTCAAGAAAACTTACCCGATTTAATTTTATTAGATGTGATGATGCCGGGAATTGATGGCTTTGAAACCTGCCGTCAGTTAAAGGAAAATCCAAAAACAAAAGATATTCCAGTCATTTTTATGACAGCTTTGAGTGAGTTAGTAAATAAAGTTAAAGGGTTACAAGTGGGAGGAGTTGATTATATTACAAAGCCTATTGAACCTGAAGAAGTATTAGCTCGAATTCATGTGCATTTACAATTAAGAAAAATGCAGCTTCAGTTAATTCAAACGGAAAAAATGTCGAGTTTAGGTCAGTTAGTCGGAGGGGTAGCTCATGAAATTAATAATCCGATTAATTTTATTTATGGAAATATCTTTCATGCTCAAAAATATGTCCAAGATTTATTGAAAACTATCGAGCTTTATGAACAATATCTTCCCCCTGATATTCCCGAACTTAAAACCTGGTCTGAAGAAATTGATTTTGACTTTTTAAAAGATGATCTTCCTCAACTTTTATCTTCTATGGAAATAGGCGCCAACCGCATTCGGGATTTAGTGCGATCGCTGCGGGTTTTTTCTCGACTTGATGAAGCACAATTAAAAGAGATAGACGTAAAAGAAGGGATTGAAAGTACATTAATGTTATTAAGTCATCGCCTTAAACCAACTTCCCATCGTCCTGAAATTGAAATCATTCAAGATTATGACAAATTACCTCTCATTGAGTGTTATGCGAGTGAGATCAATCAAGTTTTTATTCATATTTTCAATAATGCTATTGATGCGATTGATAGTCAAGCGATCCTGTTAGAAAATAATTCTAAAACTCTGACTGTATTTGTCCCTCAAATTCGGATTAAAATTGAATCTGTTACTGAGCAACATTTATTAAAAATTAATATTGCTGATAATGGGGTTGGGATGTCTCCTGAAGTTCAACGCCGCAGTTTTGATCAATTTTTCACAACTAAACCTGTGGGACAAGGAACGGGTTTAGGATTAGCGATCACCTATGCTATTATTGTAGATAAACATGGCGGAACCTTAACCTGTAATTCTGAAGTTGGACAGGGAAGCGAGTTTAGGATAACCTTGCCCTTTTCTCAGGAAAAAAGGTTAAGTTAAGGGAAATTAAGGGATCAAAAATAACCTATAACCCTTAATTCCTGATTTCCGGGGCAGGAGTTCTAACCCTTTGAGCATTCTGATAAACCCACAATCCTAACCCAGCTAATATTAAGCTTAAAATTGCCATAATCACGACAAAAACTTTTTTCATTTTCATCGTTTCGGCTTCATATTCCAACAGCATTTCCTGTTTAATTCTTTTCTTTTCGTCAAAAGGTTCTGGATTCATATTTATTAAGGATTATGGGTTGACAGTTGACGGTTAACTGTTAACCGCCAACCGCCTTTTAATTAACTGACCGAAGTTTCGACCACTTCTGAAGATTGAGGATTAATTCGGGGTTGGGAATCCGCATACAAGCGATTGAGAGCATTCAAATAGGCTTGAGCCGAGGCGACAATAATATCGGTATTGGCGGCATGACCGGAAAAAACCCGGCCTTCATGACGTAAACGAATGGTGACTTCACCAATGGCGTCAATTCCAGCCGTTACCGACTGTACCGAAAACTCAATTAACTCATTAGAAACATTAGCGACTCGGTTAATCGCCCGATACACCGCATCCACTGGGCCAGTACCAATGGCCGCATCGGTTAATTCTTGGCCGTCCGGGGTGCGGACTGTGACCGTAGCGGTGGGACGCGATTGATTTCCACAGGACACCTGTACAAATTCCAAATGGAATAATTCTGGCGCCTGTTGAATTTCATCATTAACAATCGCTTCCAAATCCCAATCCGTGATTTCTTTTTTCTTATCGGCTAATTCTTTAAACCGAACAAAGGCTTTATTCACCTCATCTTCGGTTAATTCAAATCCCAATTCCCGCATCCGAGTTTGAAACGCATGACGCCCGGAATGTTTGCCCAAAACAATCAAGTTATCATTCAAGCCAATGGATTGAGCATCCATAATTTCATAGGTGCGTTTATGCTTTAAAATCCCATCTTGGTGAATTCCCGACTCATGAGCAAAAGCATTCGCTCCCACAATAGCTTTATTGGGTTGGACTAACATTCCCGTTAAGTTAGACACCAAACGAGAGGTTTTGTAGATTTGGCGAGTGTCAATATGGGTTAAGGGTGTTTCCGACTCCGCAGGACGACCCAAGAACGGGTTAAAATATTGGCGTCGGACGTGTAACCCCATCACCAATTCTTCTAACGCTGCATTTCCAGCCCGTTCTCCAATGCCATTAATGGTACATTCCAACTGACGCGCCCCATTTTTCACCGCTTCTAAGAAATTGGCAACGGCTAAACCCAAATCGTTATGGCCATGAACGGAAATAATCGCTTGGTCAATATTGGGGACATTATCTTTAATCCCTTTAATAATTGCCCCAAATTCTGCCGGAGTGGTATAACCGACCGTATCAGGTATATTAACCGTTGTGGCTCCGGCTGCGATCGCTCGTTCTAAAACTTGATAGAGAAATTCCGGGTCAGACCGTCCCGCATCTTCGGGAGAAAACTCAATATCATCGACAAAGGATTTGGCATAGGCCACCATTTCTGAAGTAATGTCCAACACCTCAGACCGGGTTTTTTTGAGTTTATATTCCAAATGGATATCAGAAGTGGCAATAAAGGTATGAATTCGGCGATGGACCGCCGGGGAAACAGCCTTCGCCGCTGCTTCAATATCTCCCTTGACAGCCCGGGCTAAACTACAAATTACCGGGCCATCTTCCGTTCCCACCGTTTCAGCAATGCGCGAAACTGCTTCAAAATCCCCCGGACTAGCAATGGCAAATCCTGCCTCAATCACATCCACGCCTAAACGGGCCAATTGTCGGGCAATCACGAGTTTTTCATCGACATTCAAGGTCGCCCCCGGACATTGTTCGCCATCCCGCAAGGTGGTATCAAAAATAATAATTCGGTCAGGGTTGGGTTGAAATTTCATGAGGGAAAATCCTGTTGTAAAGGTTAAAAATTGACCGTTACACCTGGGAGGTTAACAGTTGAAGAACTTTCGATGCGTTTGATTAGAATTTGTGTTGCTTCCCTGGGGGGAAGGCAGCATATCAGTAGCGCGGATAGCCGATGGAGTCTTGATTTTCAGGATCATGATTTCTACGGTTGGTCAGACCAAATTTTAATAATCAGTTTTTTCAATTTGTTCTCGAATATCATTCAGATCAATATAACGATCCGTTGCATTACGGAGTTCTCGTGCGATCATTCCTTCTGTAGAAACAACGGTAATATGAGTATTTTTAGATCGTAACAGTTCAATCGCGCGTTCAAAGTCCCCATCCCCACTAAATAACACAACTCGATCATATTGGTCTACGGTATTAAACATATCTACAACAATTTCAATATCTAAATTGGCTTTTTGGGAGTATCGCCCAGAACTATCATCGTAATATTCTTTTAAAATTTTTGTGCGAACTGTATAACCTAGACTAATTAACGCATCTCGGAAACCTCGTTGATCTTGGGGGTCTTTGAGTCCTGTATACCAAAAGGCATTGACTAAGGTAATATCCACTTGTTCCGTTTTGAAATAAGTCAAAACCCTTCGGGGATCAAAAAACCAACCATTTTTTTGTTGAGCATAGAACATATTGTTACCGTCCACAAATATAGAAAGACGGTTTTTTACGTTAGGCATAGAAACTTAAGACCTAATATTTGTAGTAAAGAATTTAATCTAAATATTCTATCTTACCATCCCTAATCAAAGAAAGTCTCTCGTTCAACAACTGCTGTTGTTTCCCCATGAATCTTTCATCGGATAGATGTAAGAATATAATTTGATCCTACCGTATGAATGCAGTACAAACTAGCCCTTAACAGAAGAAACATAAACCTTTATCAATTCGTTGGGTATTGATTGGATTAACCCTTGATTATTTAACGACTTGAGCCATTTTTTAACACACCAAGTTATATCCTGATTTTTAGTGTTAATCATTGGGCTGAGGTTAATTTTACTCCGTGTCAATAAGTGAGAAACCCAGGAACAAGGTAAAACTTTATTGGCTAGTCTTTGGCAAGATTCCGTGTTACAGGAAACTGTTAACACGAAATGAAACTTAAGATTTAGCCCTATTGGTTTCTATCACTTCTGGGTCTGGACGATGACAACAGTTAAGGATTTGGTTGTTACTGATCTACAATATAGAAATAGTCTATAACCTTTCTAGTATACCGAATAAAGGAACAGTCCTCGTAATCTTAATCACCTCAAGGTAAATTTATTGAGGGGATTAGCCATAACTCCCCAGCCATCCTAGTTTCTGTTTATCCTTGTCCTTGGATCTGGAATTGTTATCCTGTTTCTGTTGTTTCCCGCTACTGAACACTTAGATATTCTAGGCTTTTTTGCTTTCTAGTGCCCATCGAGCCAGTTCTGTGCGATTATGAAGGCCTGTTTTTCCCAACATATTGCTCACATGACTTTCAATCGTGCGTTGACTGACTTTCATAATCCGAGCAATATCACGGTTTGCTAAACCTTGGGCGACTAACTGTACAACCCTTAACTCCGTTGGAGTTAGTTCTACATTTCGACGCACCCGTAATTTAGGGCCATTATCCACATTGGGATTTTGGCGCTGAGTCAAACGGGACGCTTGCCGCAGGGAAGACTCCACTTGAGCCACTAATTCTTCAGGTTCAAAAGGCTTAACAATATAGACATCGGCTCCGGTATTCAAACCTTTAACTTTATCTTGGCTTTGTCCTTTTGCTGATAAAAATAGAACAGGAATCCATCCGGTACGCGGATCTTCTCTAATTTGCTTAACTAGAGTATAGCCGTCCATTTCTGGCATCATAATATCGCAGATCATCAGATCAGGAAGTTCTTGTTCGAGAATTTCCAATGCTACTCTGCCGTTCTCTGCGGTGATGACATCATATCCCCGAAATTCTAAATAATCCCTGACCAATAAGACCAGGTTGGGGTCATCATCCACCAGCATGAGTCGTTTTTGTTCTCCGTTACTATCCTTCATTTTAAATATGTTCCAATGGAGAATCCTGCAACATCAAGGACAATTTTTGAGATTGATTCAAGGAGCCGGATGAACAGCTTTTTATTGATCTTGGGACTCAAAAACCTTGATTGTCGTACATTTGACTACCCCTGAATTAGGGAGACATTTCTCTGAAGTCAGTCGTCTCCTGATTTAGCTGTCATTGACATCCTCCCGACACCAACGATCAAGCTTATGGTGCGGGTCTTCTGGCTCCCATTTTTGATAAAACAGCGCTCTGAAAAATAGATATATAGGCAAGTTTACGACATTTTACTAAGAAATGATCCAATATCTATCATACCGGAAATCGGATCTGTATAAGTTACAAATGCTTAAGCAAAAAAAGACTTAACGTTTCAATAGATTTCTTAGCTAATCCTTGACCTCTGGTGGGACACAAGAAAAACAATCCGGTAGAGGATGGGTGAGAAACACATACTCTTCTACTACTTGAGAACCCAAAATATGCTCTTGGAGAATTCGTTCAATCACAGTTGGTGTTGCAGAATGATACCAAACCCCATCAGGATAAACCACTAAAATAGGGCCATGAGTACAAACACGCAAACAATTAGCTTTGGTTCTGAACGTACAACCGGGTTGAGTCTCTGTCGGCTGATCCAGTTTTAACTCAGCTAATCGTTTTTTCAAATAGTTCCAAGCTTCTAAACTCTCTTCCTTAGAGCAACAGAGGGGTTTAGTTTGATCCGCACAAATCAAAATATGGCGCTGAATTTTATCTAATCCCAAAGCTTGCACCGCTTTCACCAGAGGTTGAGTCCCTAAACCCGACTCAGAAGCGGCAATCATCGCAGATTCAGACGAAGATGACATATAATTACGCAAATTTACCCAAAAAAGCTTAAAACTCTATCGTAACAGGTCGTAATCAGTTATCAGTTATCAGTTATCAGTTATCAGTCATCAGTCATCAGTCGTTAGATGTAGCTAACGTCTACCGCATTACTCCACACCAGCCTTGTCCGTACAGCAGTCAATGA
>NZ_JADEWU010000092.1:0-21033 GCF_015207485.1 Planktothrix mougeotii LEGE 06226 | reverse complement strand
AGGGGGAGATACGGGGACGGGGAGTGTGAGGGTTCTTGCTGGGTTACAGTTAAGAGTCAACGGCTAAGAGTCAATACCTTGTTAGGGAACAACCAGAACCGGACAGGGAGACAAGTTAATCACGCGGTTAGTGACGCTATCGGCGGCACCTTCTTCGGTGAGACCAGTACCCCGACTGCCGATGACGATTAAATTAGCATCGATTTCATCAGCAACGTCACAAATTGTAAAGGCTGGTTTTCCTTGTCGTTCTAGGGTTTGAACCTGAATGCCCTCCTTAGAAAACAACGCTTGAGCTTGTTCGAGTAAGCCCGCCACTGCTTCCGGGGATGTCATTTGTTCATCATGGGGGGGAGCCTCTACAACTTCAGCATCCGGTTCTACAACCGCCAGAACATAGAGACTAGACCCATAAGTTTTGACAAGGTTGGTCACAATTACAGCCGCTTCGTGGGCTTCACGGCTTTGGTCAACAGCAAATAAAACAGTTTTAAACATAATCGCGCATCTCCGAGACGCGGACTTCGGTAGAATGTTTACGGTGAACGATTGAGTGGTAGACCTCATTGGGTTGACAGACAGTATCAAACTGTCCAAAACCTGACCAATGCTACCTAAATTTAATCTGATTAAGACAAGAACACATCCTAGGAGGATAATCCTGTGTCAAAAAAAACTGTAGCAGATTTATCAGCATCAGATTTATCTGGGAAACGGGTATTAGTCCGCGTTGATTTTAATGTTCCCCTTGATAATGGTTCAATTACCGATGATACACGGATTCGCGCGGCACTGCCGACAATCCAAGATTTAACCTCCAAAGGTGCTAAAGTTATTTTAACCAGCCACTTTGGTCGTCCCAAAGGAATAGACGACTCCATGCGTTTAACCCCTGTGGCAGCCCGGTTATCGGAATTGTTAGGCAAACCTGTTAAGAAATGTGACGATTGTATTGGGGATGAAGTCACCCAAGTCGTTTCTGCTATGCAAAATGGCGATGTCACTGTCTTAGAAAATGTCCGTTTCTATCCCGAAGAAGAAAAAAATGATCCTGAATTTGCTAAAAAATTAGCTTCTGTTGCCGATTTCTACGTTAATGATGCTTTTGGAACTGCCCACCGTGCCCATGCTTCGACTGAAGGCGTAACCCATTATTTGCCTTCTGTGGCGGGTTATTTAATTGAAAAAGAACTCCAGTTTTTACAAGGTGCAATTGAAGAACCTAAACGTCCTTTAGCTGCTATTGTTGGCGGTTCTAAAGTCTCTTCTAAAATTGGTGTAATTGAAGCCCTTTTAGATAAATGCGATAAATTGCTGTTAGGCGGTGGCATGATTTTCACCTTCTATAAAGCTCGTGGTTTAAATGTGGGTAAATCTTTGGTAGAAGAAGATAAACTGGAATTAGCCCGCGAATTAGAAGCGAAAGCTAAAGAAAAAGGCGTGACATTCCTGTTACCTACCGATGTGATTGTTGCGGATAATTTTGCTCCCGATGCCAATGCTGAAACTGTTAGCATTAATGATATTCCCGATGGTTGGATGGGGTTAGATATTGGCCCAAATTCAATTAAAGTCTTCCAAGAAGCGTTAGCCGACTGTAAAACGGTGATTTGGAACGGCCCTATGGGGGTTTTTGAGTTTGAAAAATTTGCGGCGGGAACTAAAGCGATCGCTTTAACTTTAGCAGATTTAACTAAAACAGGCACGATTACCATTATCGGTGGCGGTGATTCCGTTGCGGCTGTTGAACAGTTGAATTTAGGCGAACAAATGAGCCATATTTCCACTGGAGGCGGCGCGAGTTTAGAACTGTTAGAAGGGAAAGTTTTACCCGGAATTGCTGCGTTAGATGACAAGTAATTTTAGGATAATTTAATCCGAACTGTAGGGGATATGGCGGTGTCATTCCCCTACTATTTTTTTGTGAGAATTGCTTTACTCGGTATGAGAATGAACGGTTTTGTTTCTAGGAGTTTCAACTAGCACAGAAACCACAATCAAACTTAATCCAACGATTTTAATTAAAGCGTTGATGGCGTGTGTATATTCCCATTGGTCACGATACTTTGTCCAGTCCTGGGGAACAGGATTTGTTAGCCATCTAGCAAATTCAGCATTCATGGGTGCAACAAACAGTATCCAACTTATAAACGCCACAACTAACAGAATTGCTCCCCCCAACGCCCAATAAAAAGCCGAACTCTTTCTAGGCATTAAAAACACTAACACAATTGCTGTCAAAATAGCACTGATTTCAAAGACTGCACCCACTATGCCAAAATAACGATAAATATTTTCAAAAACGGTTACTCTCACCCAAAGTTGCTGATCAAATTGGATTCTTCGAGGGAGTTCTAGCAAATGCGCCATAGACAAGCTCAGGCTAAACGAAGTCAGCATAATTGTTAGGAATCGCCATATTCTTAAGAGCGTCATTCGGCTTTATCCATTACACTCATTATGGCGTTTAATAATAGATCAGGAATCCAACTCTGTGTAACTATCCAAAGGCATAATTAATATTCGTTGGTTAGTATTGTCGTTTTACCTGTAACTGACATAAACAGTTAAATATATTGAGCATTCCTTGGTCAACTTGAACCGGAATTAGATTCATGGATGCGACGACGTTCGATGATTCGTTCTTCACTGTTTAATTGTAATAAAGTAACCGTTGTCCGACCTTCTGGGGTTAATCCAATCAGGCGATGATCTTCAAGTCTAAAATGCTCAGTCCAAGATTGGGTACGGGGGTGAAATAGAAAGCTAAATTGTCCGGTTTGTGGATCAAATGACCCCAAATCACTACCTTTATAACGGTTACATCGCCAACAGGAATAAGCTAAATTTTCAGCCTCTGTTGCTCCACCATGTTTTTCAGCAATAACGTGATCTACTTCATGGGGGAAGAAACTCAAATCGGCTGGAAGTTGACAATATTCACAACAAAAATTAGCCCGTTCTTCTACAAGGCGACGCAGTTGGGCTGGAATATAAGTCATGGATGAGATTGACCCGTTAGAAAGGGTAAATTGCCTGTTTTTAACAAAATCATCAGATGTTCAATACGTTCATATTCATCGAGTTCCTGTTGTTCGCCGGGAGTTAAATCTCCTCCTAGACGACGACTTAACAGAGTGAGTAACCGAGATTGCATTTCCGGTGTAGGACGAAATTGGGCAATTTCGCTGGGGGTAGGTTGACTACTAAGGAAATTCAGAATGTAGCGATAAACTTGAGCGGGAAGAGGCGGTTGTACCAAACATTGACGCAACAGTTCAGGAAGTTGGTCTCCCAGTTGTATCAATTGGGTGGAGAGATCGTCGGGAACTTCAATGGTAATTTGTGCCATTGGCAATAAAACAATTTTGATAGAGAGATTGGGATTAGCCATTATTATAGTTGGGTTACTCCCTTAACTTTTGGAAAAATTAAACAAATCTCTAAGGCTGATTGTTTTTTGAGGTGAGATGTTGGCTAATCAATTCAGCCGCTAAACGATTTCCGGCAATATTCCAGTGGGTATCATTGGGTTTATAGAGGCGGTTTTGTTGAGCAGCAGCCTTAAAATTAGGTAATAAATCTAAATAATCAATATTGGCTTGTTGTAATTGTTCTGTTAACATTCGGTTTGGAAGTTCAAAGTCTAATAAATTCTCATTCTTAGGATCAAACACTTGTTTGACTTGTTGTTGAAGTTGGGAATTGACTTGAACTTCATCGGGAATAATCACAACGGTTAAGGGAATCTTTTGAGAATCAGAAATTTGTTTAATTTTAAGTAAATCTTGAACCGCATCCTCCACAAAACTTTTAAAAATACCGTCAGCAGGGTTTCTAACAAACATATTACTTTTATTGACAGTATCTTGGAGATATTTTTCATCATTAAATGTGGGTTGATTATCATTATATTTAACCGACGTTGGGTTCATAATTTTACCTTGATAATTGCTTTGAATTTTAATCAAAGATTTAATTAAAGCAATCACATAGGATTTTTCTTCGGTTCGGAGTTTAGCGGTCATGAAATTATCTAAAAAATCATTACCAATATAGAAAAATACCACCACTTTATCGGGATTAAGTTTTAATCCTTCATTCACTAAAATTGATAAATAATCCCTTGGCCCCATTCCGGGTATTCCCATATTAATGACTTCTGTTTTTTGACCGGACTGGTTTAATTTTTCCTCTAAAAGTGTCAAATAATTATATTGATAGGGAACAACACCATAAGCAAAGGAATCTCCTATCCCTAAAATTCGATAAATTCCCGCAGGTTTTTCAACGGTAAATTCAACGTCTTTAAAACCTTGGGAATTTAACTTAAAGTCATAGTCGGGGGCGTTAGGTTTTCCGCGAAATCGATTATAGGAGGAATCATAAAAGACAAAACTGGGATTAATTTTATTATAAATTCTTAAGGTTATTTCGGACATGACAAAGGTAATTAAGGCAATTAAGGCAGTTTGTCCGAGAATTTTACTAAAAGCTTTGAGTTTAAGTTTTTGCATTTTAAATTTTGTTTGAGGAAGGTGGTTGATGTTTAAAAAATTGTTGAGTTTTGTTTAATAACTGATTAAATAGGATATCGGCAGCGAGTTGATTTCCGGCTGTATTCCAGTGAGGTTCCTGTAATAGATATAAGGCACGCTGTTTTTGTTCCGCTTGAAATTGAGGTAAGAAATCAAGATAAGCAATTTGTTGTGTTTTAAGATAGGGAATTAGAAGATTCTGCATACAGATGGGATCATAATTTTTTAAATTTAATTCATATTTTTGGGTGAGTTGATTTAATAATTTAGGGTTGACTTGGAATTCATCAGGATAAATCGCAACGATAAATTGAATATTCTGCTGTTTTAATAGCTTATTCATTTCATCAATGCTTTGGAAAATATAGTTAATATTATCATTCCAGGTTCCATTTTGCAAATCTTTGCGTTTACAAAAGTCTAACCGGGTCTTCTCTGTATCCAGAAAGGTTTCTAACGATAAAATACCCGGAGATTTTTCGGGGGGAGATGAATTAGAAACGAGTTGGAATTGATAGGGGGAGGAAGATGGAATAACAGATTGTTTTTTGGCTTTGGTGGCTTCTTGAAAAACTTTATATTTTTGTTGAAGAAACAGGAGGAAACGAGATTGATTAATAATGGGATAACCGAATATTTTTACTTCTTTGCGTTTATCAATATCAATATAAATATCATTAACAATAATCCGTTTACGGTCAGGGTCAGCATCAATAAAATCATTTCCGACAAAAAACCCTAAGACTACTAAATCAGGATGATATTGTAAAGCATATTTTTTTAATAAGGCTAACTGTTCCCCGGTATGAGTTCCGGGGTATCCAGCATTAATCACTTCAACATTAGGCTTTTGATAATAGCGTTCAAATTGTTTTTCTAATAACGCTGTATAATTTCCGTCTTTTCCTCCCGCCCAGTTAAAGGAATCACTCAGAATTAAAATTCGATAGTTTTCGGGTGGTTTTTGTAAGGAATAATCTCGATCATTAAAGCCAAATTGATTATTTCCATTCGCATAGGGACGAATTTTAAACCCTAAATCTGGATCATATTGATATAGTCCTTGGGATAAATAAGGTTCAAGGACAATCATTAACACTTCTACTAAAAATAAGGGTAAGATTGTCCAACAAAATAACAATAGTAAGCTTTGGCGGAGGGATTTTAAACGCAATTGGGAGAACTTTTTAAACATGAATTAAAATGGAAACAGAAATGAGCGATCGCAAACGTCCTAAACCCAGTTTGTAATATTTAATCTGCTTCGGGTTGAATATCAGAAGCGCGGTAATTTTCAGGGGGAGATAAAGGAACAATTAACACTTTATCGACTCGGTTTCCATCCATATCCATCACTTCAACACGGAGATTTTGCCATTCAAAATGATCCGCCGCCGTTGGAATACGCCCTAAATGGGTAATGACAAACCCGCCAACGGTGTGATAATTTCCTTCTGATTCTTCTAATAAATGTTCTAAATTAAATAACTCCAAAAATTCCTCAACGGGTAACATTCCATCCAACAACCAAGAGCCATCTTCTCGTTGAACTTTCTGGGGTTCTTCGGGATTTTCCCAAGACGGAATATCCCCGACTAATTCCATTAAAATATCATTTAACGTAACTAAGCCTTGAATCACCCCATATTCATCAACCACCAGTGCAAAATGGGTTTCATCCTGTTTAAATAATTCTAAAATTTTTAAAACTGATGTGGTTTCTGGGACAAATAACGGACGGCGTAAATTAGCCGTTAAATCTAAGGGTTGACCCGATAACAATTGGGTTAATAAATCTGTGACTTTAATAAACCCGACAACATGATCTAAATCTTCTTGACAAACTAAAATCCGCGTGTAGGAAGTTTCGGAAATACTTTGACGATTTTCTTCAAGAGAATCATCAATATCAATCCAAAAAATCTCTGGGCGAGGAGTCATTAAAGTTCGCACTTGGCGATCGCCTAATTCAAACACCCGTCCGACAATATTTTGTTCCGCTTCCTCAACAATTCCTGATTTTGTTCCTTGTTCAATCAGAATTTTAATTTCTTCTTCGGTCACTTCTGGTTCTGTCGAGGTATGACTCCCTAAAAACCGAACAATTAATTCTGTAGAGGCACTCAACAAATGAACAATCGGTGAACTAATTCGAGATAACCAACGCATCGGAATAGAAACCGTAGTTGCAATCAATTCAGGAGAATTCAGAGCCAACCGTTTCGGAACTAATTCCCCTATAATTAATGATAAATAGGTAATTGTAATGACAACAACGGTAAAACTAATCGCATTACTATAGGGAGCTAAAATCGGAATTTGCTTGAGTTGGGTTTCTAATCGAGCCGAAATTGCCGCCCCTCCAAACGCCCCTGCTAAAATTCCAATTAAGGTAATTCCCACTTGCACCGTTGAGAGGAATCGATTGGGAGAGTTTGCTAATTCTAAAGCGACTTTTGCTTTTTTATTGCCTTGATTGGCTAACTGTTGTAACCGCACTTTACGGGAAGAAACAATCGCCATTTCGGACATCGCAAAAACCCCATTGGCGAGAATCAGCAGAACAACAATCAAAATTTCTTGGAACACAGATGACATTTTAGGGTGAGGATAGGACGATAAAAGATTACAATAACCGATCACATCTCAATGTGATGATCCTAAACCCCAATGGTCAAATTGTGTCATCTGTGTTTAGGGGGGAAAATAATCTAACTGGTTTCGAGATCGAATCTTCTGAAATTCCTTAAAATATGAGAACAGCTTCTGTAGAGACGCGCCATGGCGCGTCTCTACCCAGGCTATGATCTGTTCCCTGTTCCCTCCTCTATATGACATTTTCCTCTATCGTGCGTGCATTAGGACGATCGCCTCTAACGGCTGAACTCCTCAACAAACTGAATAAATTTCAATCCCTGTATCTCAACGGTATTCCTCGGCTTCCCAAGGGGTTAGTCGCGTCTACTTTGGCCCAGGAGTCGGGATTAAATTTATTCGTTGTCACCGCCACCTTAGAGGAAGCCGGACGCTGGGCGGCGCAACTGGAGGCGATGGGATGGACAACGGTTCACTTTTACCCGACATCCGAGGCGTCCCCCTACGAGTCGGTGTCTTCCGAAGAAATGACCTGGGGACAAATGCAAGTTTTAGCCGACTTAGCGGGACGACTCCAAAACCCTGGTTCTCCGGTTGCGGTGGTCGCCACAGAACGCAGTTTACAACCCCATTTACCCCCCGTTGAGGTCTTTCAACCCTATTGTTTAACGCTGTATCGGGGGATGACGTTTGAAGGAAAAACCCTGGATCAACAGTTGGCTAAATTAGGCTATGAACGGGTAGCCACCGTCGAAACTGAAGGACAATGGAGTCGGCGAGGGGATATTGTCGATATTTTCCCCGTCGCTTCTGAATTACCCGTGCGTTTAGAATGGTTTGGAGATGAATTAGAACAACTTCGAGAACTCGATCCCACCACTCAACGATCGTTAGATAAAATCGAAAGTTTGATTCTTACCCCGACGAATTTTGATGTGATGATTCAGGGGAATTTACCGGAAGCAGAAACCTTAATTACAGAAGTTGTTCCCCCAACTCCGACACCGGAATTTCAACTGGATAATGCTAATTATAAACCGCCCAAATCCTATCATCCTTTATTAGGATTAGCTTTTGAAAAACCCGCTTCTTTATTAGATTATTTAACGGATACTACCTTAATTGTGATCGATGAACTCGATCAATGTTGTGCCCATAGCGATCGCTGGTTAGAACATATTGAAGAACAATGGCAAACTTTACCTGAAAAATTGCCGAAAATTCACCGTTCGTTTACCGATTCTCTCCAAAAAATTGAAGGGTTTGACAAACTCTATTTATCGGAATTAGCAGATTATCAACCCACTTTAATTAATATTGCTGATGTTCCCAGTTTAAATTTATCTTCTCGTCCCGTACCTGCTACCCCCCATCAATTTGCTAAACTCGCGGAACTCATTCGTCAAGAACGACAACGCCATTTTTCTATTTTTCTGGTTTCTGCTCAACCCAGTCGTTCAGTTGCACTCTTGTCCGAACATGATTGTCCGTCTAAATTTATTCCTAACCCCCGTGATTATCCGGCTATTGATAACTTAATTAAAAATACTCCTGTTGCTTTAAAATATACGGGATTAGCAGAATTAGAAGGCTTTATTTTACCGACATTTCGATTAGTTTTAATCACTGATCGAGAATTTTATGGGCAACATTCCCTCGCTACTCCCAGTTATATTAGAAAACGACGACGGGCAACCTCAAAGCAAGTTGACTTAAATAAACTAAGACCCGGTGATTTTGTGGTTCACCGTCAACATGGCGTCGGAAAATTTATTAAATTAGAAAGCTTAGTGATTAATAATGAAACTCGTGAATATTTAGTGTTACAATATGAAGATGGAACCTTACGGGTTGCCGCCGATCAAGTCGGAAGTTTATCACGGTTTAGAAGTGCGGGAGGCAAAGTTCCTCAACTGAATAAACTTACCGGACAAGCGTGGGAAAAAACTAAGGAAAAAGTCAAAAAATCCTTAAAGAAATTAGCCGTTGATTTATTAAAATTATACGCCCAACGTGCCCAACAAACGGGTTATGCGTTCCCCCTGGATATGCCTTGGCAACAGGAACTAGAAGACTCTTTTTCCTATCAACCGACTCCCGATCAAATTAAATCCACCCAAGACGTTAAACGGGATATGGAAAGCGATCGCCCGATGGATCGTTTAGTCTGTGGAGATGTGGGATTTGGGAAAACTGAAGTGGCAATTCGAGCAATTTTTAAAGCAGCTACGGCTGGAAAACAGGTGGCATTATTAGCCCCGACAACAATTTTAACTCAACAACATTATCATACGTTAAAAGAACGATTTGCCCCCTATCCGATTGAAGTTGCCTTACTCAATCGTTTTCGCACTACTTCAGAAAAACAAGAGATTTTAAAACGATTAGCAACGGGGGAAATTGATGTAATTGTCGGAACTCAAGCGTTACTCGGAAAAAACGTTCATTTTAAAGATTTAGGGTTATTAGTCGTTGATGAAGAACAACGATTTGGAGTAAATCAAAAGGAAAAAATTAAAACCTTAAAAACCCATGTCGATGTATTAACCTTAACGGCAACTCCCATTCCTCGAACCTTATATATGGCATTATCAGGAATTCGAGAAATGAGTTTAATTACCACTCCGCCTCCCTCCCGTCGCCCCATTCAAACCCATTTAGCACCGTTAAATTTAGAAACCGTAAGAACCGCTATTCGTCAAGAATTAGATCGAGGGGGACAGGTGTTTTATGTTGTGCCTAGAATAGAAGGAATTGAAGAAAAATCTGCCCAAATTCGTGAGATGATTCCTGGGGTGAGATTAGCGATCGCGCACGGACAAATTGATGCTTCTGAATTAGAATCCATTATGTTAACTTTTAGTTCTGGGGAAGCCGATGTTTTAGTGTGTACAACAATTATTGAATCCGGGTTAGATATTCCCAGAGTTAATACCATTTTAGTTGAAGATGCTCACCGTTTTGGGTTAGCTCAATTGTATCAATTAAGAGGTCGGGTTGGACGTTCAGGAGTGCAAGCTCACGCCTGGTTATTCTATCCCACCACCGCCGATGGACGGGTTAATTTAACCGATGATGCTCGTAAAAGATTAAGGGCGATTCAAGAATTTGCTCAGTTAGGATCGGGTTATCAATTAGCGATGCGAGACTTAGAAATTCGCGGTGCGGGTGATATTTTAGGCGCGGAACAATCCGGTCAAATGGATGTTGTCGGGTTTGATCTTTATAGTGAAATGTTACAGGAAGCCATTCAAGAAGTTAAAGGTCAAGAAATCCCGCAGGTTGATGATACTCAAATTGACTTAAGTTTAACCGCTTTTATTCCTTCTGATTATATCCCCGATTTAGATCAAAAAGTCAGTGCTTATCGGTCAGTCGCGGCTTGTCAAAGTCGAGATGAATTATCTCGCATTCAAGAAGATTGGTGCGATCGTTATGGCCCAATTCCGACTCCAGCCCGTCAATTAATTAGAATTATGGAACTTAAACAAATTGCCAAGAAATTAGGCTTTTCTCGCATTAAACCCGACGGTCAACAACATATCTTATTAGAAACTCCAATGGAAGAACCCGCCTGGAATTTATTAAAAGCCAATTTATCAGAACATTTACATCCTCGATTTGTGTATAGTAAAGGTAAAGTTACTGTTCGGGGATTAGCCGCCGTTAGCGCCGATAAGCAGTTAGAATCTTTGGTGAGTTGGTTGGCTCAAATGCAAACCGCTTTACCGGAGGATTCTGTTGTTTAGATAATTCCAATTTTCAGAGGAACTAAAAAACTATGAACATGAAAGAATTGTTAATTCAGGAAGTAGAAAAAAGTCCCGATTTTATTTTACAAGAAGTTTGGGATTTTCTACAATTCCTTAACGCTAAATATCAGCAAGACAAGTTAGAGATGAGTCTGATGAGTGAATCTTCTTTACAAAAAGATTGGTTACAGCCAGAGGAGGACGAAGCATGGCAGAAATAGTTGTAATGATTCAGCAATAATTTTTGATATGGATTTAAAAAATACAATGATTGATCAAAACTCTTCTCAAACCCCAACCTTTAACCCCTGGAATTATAAACCTTGGTGGTGTCAACCTTGGTCTATTCTATTAACTGGAATCACCTTAATTTTAGGCAGTTGGTTTCTATTCCATATTATTTGGATTACGATTTTAGTGGCTATTCCTTTGTTAGCTTGGATGGGATTTTTTCTGTTGATATGGCCTAAGTTCATGGCGGAGGTTTATGCTCAGGAGTCTTTAAGCAATAAAGATTAAGTGATTAAAACCATGAATCAAGAAGATCAAGAACAATATTTTGTGATCTGTGTTAATCATCAAGATTATCCTGCTTCGTTAGAAGTGAAAAAGATTTATCAATTTATTCCTGATGAACAAGCAACTCATCATCAAATGATTCGTGTTATTGATGAATCGAATGAAGATTATCTTTATCCAGCCGATTATTTTTAGAACATCAATTAGGCATTATAGCAATCCTATTTAATTGGATAAAAATAACTGTAGGGGTTGGGTTACCCAACCCAGATCCCTAGAGGGTTTGGCAACCAAACCCCTACCATAAAAAATAGAGTCAGGGACACTTAAGAGTGATAAAATATTAATGAAAACAATTAAATTTATTGATTTATTTGCCGGAATTGGTGGGATTAGACTCGGATTTGAAAAAGCTGCTTCTTCATTAGGATTTAAACCCCAATGTTTACTCAGTAGTGAAATTAATCAAGATTCAAGATGGGTTTATAAAGCGAATTTTAAAGAACAGTCTTTAGGTGATATTAGAACTATTGAACACTTACCAGAACATGATGTTTTACTGGCTGGTTTTCCTTGTCAAAAGTGTTATTTAGTGAAATTTATTTGCTGACCTATCCTACAATTTAAAGGTTATTAGCTAATAACCGAGATCTGCAACCTGAGTCAATTTAATAAAACTTCTGCTAAATATTCATATTGAGATAAATGATTATAAATTTGGGCAGAAATTCTGATTAAAGGTTGATTGTCATCATCCCAAGGCATAATCGGAACTTCAATTTTATATTCTTTCCAGAGTTTTTGATTCAAATCGGAGAAACCTTGCCATCTTTTCCCTAATGGTAAAACCGCCATTGAACCGATTAGATGATCAGGACAAGGTAAAGGAATATCTAATTTTTCTGCTAATAATTTTCGAGCATTTACCGCTAAATTATGATTAGTTTTGATTAATTCTGACCATCCTCCGGGTAACAGAGAACCCATAAAATTAATAGCTTCAGGAATCGATAAATAAGCACTGGGATCAGGGGTTCCTGTCCAGTCAAATTCTAATAAAAATCGAGAGCGATCGCGTCGGGTAGAATTAGCTCCATGACTAATCGTAAGGGGACGAATCAACCCTTGTTTATCTTGTTGTACTGCTAAAAACGCGGCTCCTTTGGGTGCAGATAACCATTTATGGCAATTTCCAGTATAGTAAGTTGCCTTAATTTCTTGTAAATTTAAAGCTAACATTCCCGGTGCATGGGCTCCATCGATCAGAGTGTCTATTCCTAAATAATTTAATTTTTGAATCATCTCTTGAATCGGAAAAATCAACCCCGTTTGACTGGTAATATGATCAATTAATACTAATTTTGTGCGAGGAGAAACCTTTGCCATTACTGCTTCAATAATTTGTTGAGATGAAGTGATAAAAAAAGGAATATCTGCTATAATAATTTTAGCTCCTGTGCGAGAGGCAACAAAGTCTAAAACATTGCGACAGGCATTATATTCATGATTGGTGGTGAGGAGTTCATCTTGTTCTGAAAAAGAAAGTGATCGCAAAACCGTATTGATCCCTGTTGTTGCATTCGGAACAAAGACCAAATCTTCAGAATTTGCCCCTACAAAATCAGCTAACTGTTGTCTAGCCTGATCCAGTAAAATTTCATATTCTCGGACAAAAAAATGGAAAGGTTGCTGTTCAAGTTGTTGTCGAAATTGATATTGAGCGTCTAAAATTGGAATCGGACAAGCACCAAAAGCACCATGATTCAGAAAAGTTACCTCTGGATCAAACATCCAATAGCGATGAAAAGCAGAATATTCAGGTTTAGTCTGTGAAGGATTATCTTTCATGTCCGATAATATTAAGAGCTACAATAATCTTAAATCAATCTTGAGCTAATTTATTTTGAACCACTGTTTCAGAATCCTTGTAAATTAGGAAGAAAGTATGCTTTCCTTAAGTCAATGGTAATGGCCAGCTTTTTCCGGTTCTGGCGACATCTCAAATGGGTAAAGTGGGAACCTTGTTCAGTTCACACCCATTTAGTAAAACTGATTGCTGACAGTGCTGATTGCGTCGCTGATCTATTAATTGCCTTGTTTCCTATCCTAATCAAAGGACTCAAAAGGATTCATCGGCGAATGATGCGTTTTTGCTGTTTTTTTCTGTATTTGAATCGCAGAACCTTCAAACAGCTAATTCAAGCCAGCCTAGAACAACGATTACCAGGTTTTGCGGCGGAAATGGCTTATCATGCTACCCTCGCTTTATTTCCAGCCGTATTAGCTTTATTAATTGCTATTAGTTCATTTCAATTAGTACAAACTGAACTCTATCAAATGGCAATCTTACTGAGTCAGATTGTCCCGGAAGAGGTACAGGATTTAATTGGAAATGGCATTAAGCAATTATCCCTCACGCCGAGTTCTAGTTTACTCTCGTTTAGTTTTCTGGTTTCTTTGTGGATTTTTTCAGGTGTTATTGGTGCAGCGATGGACGCATTAAATCATATTCATCGCGTTAAAAAGGATCATCTTCGACCTTTTTGGAAAAATAAATTAATTGCCTTAGCTTTAGCATTAGGGACTCTATTATTATTAATTTCAGCATCAGCATTAGTCTTAATTAGTGACTTGATTGTTGAAGGAATGGCTCGGCAAAGTTGTATGCTTGAGACGGTTGGTAATTGTGCTTTAGAGGATTTAGCAATTTGTATGATCAAACCTCCAGTACAAAGTTGTTTATTAGAATCAACTCTATTAGAAACCTGGAAACAATTTCGCTGGCCGATAACGTTAGGAATTGTTTCCACAAACTATGCGTTTATTTATCGTTATGCACCCAGTTACCGAGAACCCGGAACTCCGTTGATGCCGGGAGCGATTTTAGCGGCTGTATTTTGGGCATTTGTGTCTAATTTATTTCGCTGGTATGTTTACCATTTTGGTAATTTTAATATTACCTATGGCACAATTGGCGGTTTCGTTGTCTTATTACTTTGGCTGCAAATCAGTTCATTGATTATGTTGATTGGCGCTCAACTTAATGTTATTGTGGGAGATGCCATGAAAACCAACTCCTAAGCAATGAATCAAGCTCTAACATTACAAACCATTGCTGAACAAGTTCAAGAATTACTGCAAGCTGAAACGGTTGTTGTTATGCTGGCAGAATCTTCCGGTGAGCAAGTTTATCATGCAGCCGCCGTTGGCAAATATGCAACAAATATTGTGGGAAAACGCGGAGATGCAGCGACATCCGGTTTACCGGGAATAGTGTTTAAAGGTTCATGTCCTGTTTTAGTCGAAAATACCAAGGGAGATCCTCGAGTTCGCCAAGATACTGCACAAACCTGGGGAATTAAGAGTGCTTTAGCAATACCTTTATTTTTCCAAGGTCAACTTTGGGGTGCTTTAATGGCTTTAAATCGTTTAGACGCTGAAAGCTTTACTGAACAAGATCAGCAAAAGTTAGTCAAGTATGGAGCAACGATTTCCGATTACCTTCCCCTCTCTCAACATTCAGAATCCACAAGTTAGAATGAAGGTATGCAGGATCAAAGAGACCTGGAAAAAACGAAAATCCGCGACGTTACTCCCGGCTTTGTCCATTGGGCCTCAAGCGGGAGTTGTGGCGCGGTTCATTCAGAGTGAGGTTTTAGGTTGTAAAATCCCTAAAACTAGAACATCCGTTTTTTGCGGAAAGCACGTCTTTGACGTTGGTTAGCGATGGCTTTACGCTTACGCTTTTCTGGAGGGGTTTCAAAGTGACGTTTTTTTCTAACGTCCGCCAAAATGCCAGCCTTAGAAACTTCACGCTTAAAACGTCTTAAGGCTGACTCTAGCTGTTCATTTTCACCCAGAATAACTTGGGTCATGTCCTCTCCTTAATGGTCTACAACAACATTTGAAAATTTTTTGTGAGATTATTCCCCTTATGCCATATTACAGCAATAGGGGAGATCTCGTCCATGTTTGTGATGGCTACAATCCTGGAGATAGTAGGGTATAGAGCCTAAATTTAGCGGCTCACCGAACTTAAAACACCAGTCCCAATTGAGAGGATGAGTAATATCCAAATCACATAACCCGGAATAAAAGCTAAAAAGGATAAGCCCCTGAGCGTCCATAACACAACTAAGACGGTTGTGATGAATGCAAACAGATAGGAGAAAATCAGCTTTTGGGAATCAGGATGTCGAGTCACAAAGAGTACCAAGACTGGAAATGCTCCTTTATAGCTTAACCTAAGAGTTCAAAGCTATTTGGAGTAATTAAATCTACCGATATACCCGCAAGACGGGCTAAGGATTGATCCCCTACCCGAATTAAGGTAGAAGTTCCATCTTGGGTGAGGGTTAATTGATTAAACGTTAAACCATTAGCCAAGACTAAAATATCTTCTCCGACTTGGAAATCAATAATTTGGTCAAACCCAGTTTCAGCAGACATAATAAAGCGATCGCGACCACTGCCTCCACTGATTAAATCATCACCGAGATCCCCAAACAACCAATCATCCCCTAGGCCTCCGCCCAAGGTATCATTTTGTTGTCCACTGTAGAGGGTGTCATTGCCATCACCACCACAGAGTATATTTTCTCCCTCATTGGCCGACAGTAGATCGTTACCCGCACCGCCACTTAATTGATCTTTAGCTGAACTATCGTTAACGGTATTATTTTGGCCCAGACCGCCATAGAGGGTATCATCTCCATCACCCCCGCAGAGAATATCCGTACCTTGGTCGCCGTACAGGACATCATTTCCAGCATCTCCATAGAGCATATCATCCTGCTCACCGCCATAGGCCGTATCATCGCCCTCACCGCCCAGGAGGGTGTCGTTGTTGCGGTTGCCAGATATCCAATCATTTCCGGCTCCTCCCCAAAGCAGATCCGGCCCATCTTCAGTATTGTTGATTTCATCAAGATCATCCCCCATGTCCAGATCATCGCCATAGAGGGTGTCATTACCCTGATCTCCATAGATCGTATCCGTACCTAACTCACCCCGGAGGAGATCGTCACCTTGACCGCCAAACACAAAATCATTGCCAGGGCCAGCATAAACCGTATCGTTGCCAACACCGCCTTGGAGTAAATCGTCTTCTGTGTAGCCATAGAGGACATCCTGTTCCTCGTCTGCGTTAACAACATCATCACTGGGACTGCCAATAACGGTATCATTCCCCTGATCACCATAGAGAGTATCGTTACCGTGGTCTCCAAAAATTAGGTCATCATTTTGACCCCCATATCCGATATCGTTGCCGTCCCCTGCGCTCAGGGTATCGTTGTTCTCATTACCCGATAGAAAATCATCTCCAGTACCCCCACTCAGCCAATCTCGCCCTTCCGAGTCTTGGGGAACATCAGGATCATCAATTCCGGCTAAGAGGGTGTCATTTCCCTCTTGACCCTGAAGGGTATCATTGCCATAACTACCCCGAAGTAGATCATCACCCTCGCCTCCTTCAACCCAATCATTACCGGATAAAGCATCAACGGTATCATTTCCTTCACCCGCGTAGACATTTTCATTCCCTGTAAAGGCTGTAATCAAATCATCCCCACCAAAGGTAAAGATACTTTGATCTGCACTATCCGCGCTCACAAGATCATTACCCTCTATTCCATTGAGAATACTTGAAGGGGGATTAGGGGAAGTTAAACCCAGTATCGGTGGTTCAGGGAATACGACATTCGGTAACTCTGGAGCAGGGAGACAGATATTACACTCAGAATTTTCCCTAGATGACGGTGGTGTAGTTTCTGGCGTGGGTGTGGGTTCTGGCGTGGGTGTGGGTTCTGGCGTAGGTGCGGGTTCTGGCGTGGGTGCGGGTTCTGGCGTAGGTGCGGGTTCTGGCGTAGGTGCGGGTTCTGGCGTGGGTGTAGTTTCTGGTGTGGGTGTGGGTTCTGGCGTAGGTGTGGGTGTGGGTTCTGGCGTAGGTGCGGGTTCTGGCGTAGGTGCGGGTGTGGGTTCTGGCGTAGGTGCGGGTGTGGGTTCTGGCGTGGGTGCAGCTACTACAGAAATGGTTAAGGTTGCCGGATTAGACGTTGCTCCGAAACTGTCCGTTGCCAGATAATTGAGAACAAAGGAACCCGCAAAGCCGGAATTAGGACTAAATGTTAAGGTTTGAGCTTGTTCTGGGGTAAGTGCGGTGACTGAACTGATATCGGTAATCGGGGTTTGACCTAAGAATAAGGTTCCTTGTTGAAAAGTCGGCAAGTTGGTAAGACTATAGCTAACGATACTTCCGGTTAAATCCGTTGCGATTAAATCCGGTAATTCCACCGAATCGGAAGTATTGAAAACCTCTGAAAGCGTCAGATTTTCCGCCACAGGAGGTTGATTAGGAATCGTCACCCCAACTTTGGCAGGATTAGAGGGACTTCCTTGATTATCCTCAACGGTATAACTCAGGGTTGCAACTCCAGCAAACCCTGGAACCGGAGTAAAGGTAATATTGCCCTGATCATCAACCTCAAAGGTTCCTTGATTGTCCAGAGTAATAGTTTTTTGTTGGCCTGGAGTATTGGGGTCAAGATCCACAGTAGCTAAATTAAGCGTGCCATCGGGGTCAGTGACCTGATCAGCAATATTAAAGGTAATCGGGGTATTAGGAGAGGTTTCCAGACTTTCATCCGTAGCAATCGGAGGTTGATTGGGTAGGGGTTGAAAGTTTAAGTTCAGAGTCGTCGCTGGAGAGGTTGCGCCTTTGTCATCCGTGACCGTAAAACTAAAGCCACCGCCATCGAAGTTACCCGTCGATTGAAATTGCAATTGAGCCGCTTCTTCTGGGGTCAAAACCTGATTGAGTGTTACAGGTTGACCATTGAGGAGTAGTACCCCATCCGCCGGATCGGGGAGTTGAGTAATGGTAATACTCGTGATTGTACCATCGGTATCTGTTCCTGAAAGCGGAGGTAGGTTGACGGTGCTATTGGGTTGTACAGGCAGATCTACAGCATTGGCAACTGGGGGCAAATTCACCTCAATGGGAACGAGAGACACTGTAGCTGCTGTCGGAGAAGTTAATCCTTCGTTATCTATGGTTTTATAAGCAAAAACAACCTCATTTGAAGAGCCCGTCGATTGAAATTGCAGTTGCGCCGCTTCTTCTGGTGTGAGAATTTGATTGAGTTCGACAGGTTTTCCATTCAACAACAGCACACCATCGGCGGGATCGGGGAGTTGAGTTATCGTAAAACCCGTGATCGTACCATCAGGATCAGTACCTGATAACGGGGGAATAAAGGAGGTACTATTGGGCAAGAAGGGAACGTTCAGGTTATTGGCGGTAGGAGGTTGGTTAACGTCCACCACGACTAAATCCACCGTTGCCGACTGTACTGAAACCTTACCCTGATCATCCGTAGCCGTGTAACTAAAGCTACCACCGTCAAAATTGCTTGTTGCTTGAAATTGCAGTTGAGATGCCTGTTCAGGTGTAACAGTTTGATTCAGGGTGACAGGGTTTTCATTCAGTAATAACAGGCCATCAGCCGGATCTGGTAAAGCAGTAATTGTATAATTGGCAACGGTTCCATCGGCATCTGTCCCTGATAGACTCGGTAGATTTACGGTGGTATTCGGGACAATCAGAGTATTGAAGTTATTGGGAATGGGAGGTTGATTAACTGGAGGTTCAATCAAGCCAATATTTCCATCTGCCTCAGAAATCAAACCTTGGTTATCCGTGACTGTGAAACTAAAACCACTGCCATTAAAGCTACCTGTAGATTGAAATTGCAGGCGAGAAGCTTGTTCAGGTGTCAAAACCTGATTGGCTGTTACAGGTTGACCATCGAGGAGAAGCACCCCATCCTCTGGATCTGGCAATTGAGTAATGGTAAAACTTGCTACTGTACCATCAGGATCGCTGCCTGATAAGCTGACAGGAACAGTAGTATTAGGGGTGACAGAAACGTTGAGATTATTCGCCACAGGGGGTTGATTCACCACAGGCGCGATTAAACTAACAACAGCAACTCCTGGGGAACTTAAACCTTGGTTATCCGTGACAATGTAGTTAAACTGGCTACCATCAAAAGTTCCTGTAGATTGGAATTGCAGTTGTGCCGCTTCTTCAGGCGTTAAAACCTGATTTAACTCCACAGGTTGACCATTGAGCAGCAATATCCCATCGGTTGCATCCGGTAAGCTGGTAATGGTGATAGTCGCGATTGTTCCATCCGGATCTTGTCCCGATAAAGAAACAAGTACGGTACTATTCTGAGTTAAAGTAAGGTTGATATTATTAGCAGTCGGAGGTTGATTTACGGTAGGCTGAATCAGTGTTACCGTAGCTGGAGTGGAGTCAGTGGCTCCTTGATTATCCGTAACGGTATAACCAAAACTACCCCCATTAAAGGTTCCTATGGCTTGGAACTCCAGTTGTGTCGCTTCTTCTGGGGTTAAAACCTGATTCAACTGTACAGGTTGACCATTGAGCAGCAATATCCCATCGGCTGCATCCGGTAAGCTGGTAATTGTAAAACTAGCAATAGTACCATCAAAGTCACTTCCTGATAGTGAGATAGGAATCTTACTATTGGGTAAAACCGCAGCATTCAGGCTGTCAGCCACCGGAGAAATATTCTCTGGTGCTGGTGTCGGTGAAGGTGTTGGTAACGGTGTGGGAGTTGGTTCCGGCGTTGGTGTCGGTGTGGGATTCGGTGGCGGTGTGGGAGTCGGTTCCGGCGTTGGTGTCGGTGTCGGTGTTGGTGTCGGTGTTGGTGTTGGTGTTGGTGTTGGTGTTGGTGTTGGAGATGGTGTTGGAGATGGTGTTGGTGTTGGTGTTGGATTCGGAATAATATTAATGGTTGTTTGAGCAATATTACTATCATTATCTCCGTCATTCAGTACCACTGAAATATTCCGAGGGCTGAGGTTGGGGTTGCTGCTATTGTTGCTAAATTGAATTCCTTTAATAGCGGTTTGATAGTTGCTTAAACTGCTACTCCCCGTTAAATTCACGGTGATTTGTCCAGCCACACTGGTGTCAATTGTTCCGCTAATTCCTGTGGGGAATGTGGGCAGGGTTAAATTGTCTGCTGTTTGAGCGTTCGTCAGGGTAATAATCGCACTTTCGATATTAGTATCGTCTAGGTCTGTGATACTAATATCTGTATCAGCTATAGCTATTCCTGTACTGTTTTCGGTGAAGGTTGTGCTGTAGTTGTTTCCGGGTGTACTCCCATCTAGGTCAATAATTGGCGGGTCGTTACTGGCGTCAATATTAATTGTTGTTGTGGCAATATTACTATTATTATCTCCGTCATTAACAACGACGTTAATTGTCCGAGGGGTGAGGTCGGGGTTATCACTACTATTGCTAAATTGAATTCCTTGAATGGCGGTTTGATAGTTGCTTAAACTGCTTCCTCCACTCAGGGTAATGATGATTTTTCCGGGGTCTGTTGTGTCAAAACTCTCTACACTAATACCCGTTGGTAATGTGGGGGGAAGGATGAGAGTATCTCCCGGTTTAACATTGGTTAGGGTAATAATCGCACTTTCGATATTAGTATCGTCTAGGTCTGTGATACTAATATCTGTATCAGCTATAGCTATTCCTGTACTGTTTTCGGTGAAGGTTGTGCTGTAGTTGTTTCCGGGTGTACTCC
>NZ_JADEWU010000091.1:0-21197 GCF_015207485.1 Planktothrix mougeotii LEGE 06226 | reverse complement strand
ACATCAGAAGTTATTTGGCTTGGTCAAATCCACCCGAAAACGACATCGAGTTCTCGATGCTCTTACACAGCAGGTTTGGGGCGATCGCTCCTTAAGTTGACACCAATGGGCGCGCCTCGCCCCTACAAAGAGATGGGGTACTTTTTAATATTTAATTTCCATGAACCCAGAACGTCGTTTAATTGAAGATTTTATTCCGATTCGAGAAATTTCTGCTGAATCTGCTAGAGAAAAATCGATTAGAAAGGGTCATATTTCAACCCTGCATTTATGGTGGGCAAGACGGCCATTAGTGGCGGCGAGGGCTGCGGTTTTTGCGTCGTTGGTCGCAGCACCGGAAACTCATCAGAAACGCACAGCTTTGAAACAATTTATGATTGATTTATGTAAATGGGAAACGGGAACTCCGACGTTAGAGAAAGCGAGAAAACAAATTTTAGAAGCGCAAAAAGTTAGATTAAATTTACCCGAAAATACGCCTTTAGATAAAGTGCCACCGCCCAAGGTTTTAGATATGTTTGCCGGAGGTGGGGCAATTCCCTTAGAGGCGTTACGGTTAGGCTGTGAAACATTCGCGGTTGATTTAAACCCCGTTGCCCATATTATAGAATTGTGTACGTTAGTTTATCCACAAAAATATGGGGAAAAATTAGCGGATGCGGTGGAAAAATGGGGCAATTGGGTGATTGAAAAGGTTAGAGATGAAATTGGGGATTTATATCCAGAAATTCGGGTAGGAGAAGTATTAATTCCCGAAAGTGAACAGTTAGAATTATTTGCTGAAGCTAAACCGCAACAACCCTGTAGAGACGCGCCATGGCACGTCTCTACTCCGGTTGCTTATTTATGGACAAGAACGGTTAAATGTCCTAACCCTAGTTGTGGGGCGACGGTTCCTTTAGTGCGACAAACTTGGTTATGTAAGAAAAGTAAAAAGTATGTGGCGTTACAGGTTATTCCGAATTATGAAACGAAGAAAGTTGAGTTTAAAGTTGTTGAATCTACAACGGAAAACGGGTTAGGGTTTGACCCCAATTCGGGAAGTACAAGGGGTAATTCGATTTGTCGTCATTGTGCAACAACGGTTAAAAGTGATTATGTAAAAGTTGAAGGGAAAGGAGACAGAATCGGTCAACAATTAATGGCGATTGTTTGCACAACATCAGGACAAAAAGGCAAAACCTATTTATCTGCTACTGATTATTTACATTATCTTCCTGATGATTACAAAATTAAAATAAGGTTAGAAACGCTTTGTGAAGAAACGGGTTTAACGATTCCGAATGAATCTTTATCTATAGAAGATAATCGAAATTTTTGGATTACCGAATATGGTTTAACTAAATTCGGCGAATTATTCACCCCTCGGCAATTATTATCATTAATGACGTTTGTTAAATGGGTGAAGTTAGCACACCAGGAAATTTTACAGCAGGGATATGAGGAGGAATTAGCAAAGGCTATTGCAAGCTACCTAAGTCTCTGTACTGGAAAATGTAGCGATTTAAATAGTTCAGTAAATAGATGGAAGCCTGACCAACAAGGAGTTGTCAATACGTTTTCAAGACAAGCCCTTCCTATGGTATGGGATTATGCAGAAACTAATGCCTTTGGAAATAAAACAGGAGCTTTTGAATGGTCGCTTGATTTTGTTTTAGATTTTATATTAAGAGAGTCAAATAATAAAAATCAGCAACTTTGTAATACTATACGAACATCAGCCACATCTTTGCCATTTGAGTTTCAAAGTTTAGACGCTATTATTACCGACCCCCCTTATTTTGATTCTGTTCCCTATGCTGATTTATCCGATTTCTTTTATGTTTGGTTAAAACGGAGTATTGGTCATCTTTATAAAGAACATTTTTCAGGACAATTAACCCCCAAGAAAAACGAAGCTATCATGGAACCTTCTCGACACGGTGGGGATAAAAAGAAAGCTGCTAAAGCTTATGAAGATATGATGCACCAAGCCTTTTTGGAAGCCAACCGAGTCTTAAAAGAAGCCGGAATGATGGTTGTCGTTTATGCTCATAAAACAACGGCTGGATGGTCAACCTTAATTGATTCTTTAAGACGAGCAAAATTTACGATAACAGAAGCATGGCCGTTAGATACGGAAAGCAGAGGAAGACTTCGCGCACAAAATTCTGCGGCGCTCGCTTCCAGTATCTTTTTAGTGGGTAGAAAACGCACCAATACAGGAATAGGTGATTATGCAATGGACGTACAACCGCAACTGAAAAGTATTATTCAAGACCGAGTAAAAAGCTTAATGTCAGAAGGAGTAGTCGGCGCCGATTTAATTATTGCTTGTGTCGGTGCGGGGTTACGCGCTTACACTCAATATGATACCGTTGAACTGCCGAATGGAGATGAATTAGACGCCAATTCCTTCTTAGATGAAGTGCAGAAAGAAGTCTTAGAAACCGTATTAACCGAAGTCTTACTTTGCGATAAAAAAGGCGTCAGTTTAGTCGATAAACCCACCCAATATTATATTTTAGGACGTTATGAATACGGGGAAGCCATTGTTGATTTTGATGAAGCCAATACCTTAGCCAGAGGCGTCGGCGTTGAACTCGATGGAGTTGGCGGTTTAACCGATGGTAAAATTGCATTAATTAAGAAAACTAAAAATCAAGTGCAATTAAGAGATTATAGTGAACGAGGAGAATTAGAAGATTTAGGAATCCAGAAAACCGAAAAACAACCCGGTGTTAATCAAATTTCCCAGAGTCTCGGTTCACCGCCAACCTTAATCGATATTCTGCATCGGTTACTGTGGTTAGCCGAACATCAACCCCAAAATGTTAATGTATTTTTAGCCCAAAGTATGCCCGATGCAACCCAATTAAAATTAGTCGCCCAAGCGTTAGGAGGACGAGCATTAACCCCCGAAGCCGGAACCCCAGAAACCGTTACTAACCGCACCAAAGAACAGCAAGCCATTGATACCTTATTAGCCTCTTGGAAACGGTTAGTTGAAGATAATTTATTCACCCAACAAAAACCGTAGGGGCGGGGTCTCCCCGCCCAACCCAGACGTCAACAGGTCACAGGTTATCAGATTTTATCGTAGGGGCGGGGTCTTCCCGCCCAACCCAGACGTCAGGGGGGTTGGGAAACAAAAATATTAAGAGGGTTGGGAGACCCAACCCCTACGGGTTTTTATCATAAATCAAATAGAATTGTTATAGGTTCTCTTTACCTGCCCAAATCTTAATTTTATTGATTTCAAATTATTGTTTATTGCCCTAAAAAATTATGACCGCTTATCAATTAAAACCCTGGACACAAGTAGTTACCCCCCATCCCGATATTCTGGAGGGTAAACTAGATAATGCCACCTATGCGATTAACTTAGGTAGCATCATTCGCCAAGAGTCTCAATGTTCTCGCTTGTATCGAGACGGCCGTGAATTCTTTAACGCCACCTACCTAACCGGAGAACTGAAAGGCATTTTAACCGATGTTCTCAAAGGGTTACAAGGAGAAGCCGGAAACCGCGTGATTCAACTGCGAACCCCCTTTGGTGGCGGTAAAACCCATACCTTATTAAGTCTTTATCACCTCGCTAAAAACCGTAACCAATTGCGGGAAATTTCTCAGTTAGATGCCTTGCCCGACCCTGGAGAAGTAACGGTCGCTGCGTTTACCGGGTTAGATATCAGTGTTTCCACCGGAGAACAAATCGAAAACGGCCCCCAAATTCTCACTCCTTGGGGCTATTTAGCATGGCAAATTGGCGGAATTGAAGCTTATAAATTAATCGAAGCAGACGATAAAAACCGCACCGCCCCAGGAAATAACGAATTAAGAAAAATAATCGGAAATAAACCCACGCTTATCCTGATGGATGAATTTTTAGTTTATATCGAAAACGCCATGGGAATTACCCTGGGAGACTCTAATTTTGGGCGACAAATTCTCACCTTTATGCAGAAACTCACAGAAGTCGTCCGAGAATTACCTAAAACAGTTTTAGTCTATTCTCTGCAAGCCAGTGTTCAAGAAGCGGTGGGGAATGAAGGGTTATTAAGTGTTTTAGATAAACTCGTCAGTCGCATTGACGCTAAAAAAGAACCCGTCTCTGGGGATGAAGTCATGGAAGTCGTGCGAAAACGGTTATTTACCGATATTGGAAATGTAGAAATTATTGCTGAAGTAGCGCGACAACAGGCGGCATTATTTCGCAAATTTCGAGAAAGTTATACCACCACAAACCGGGAAAAGCAGGAAGTTGAACAACAAGCCAAAATATTAGAAGAACGCATTAAATTAAGTTATCCATTCCATCCCGATTTGTTAGATTTAATGTATCATCGTTGGGGAAGTTTGCCCAGTTATCAACGAACAAGAGGCGCGTTACAATTTCTAGCGTCAATGGTGTATGCGTTGCGCGAAAAAAATGATCTTTCTTGGTTAATTTCCCCAGGAAATGTTTTGTTTGACCATGAAGCGGTGAAGAGTGCTTTTTTTACCCAAGTCGGGGAACGCGATAATTATAGTGCAGTGATGGCGGCGGATTTAATGGGTAGAAAAGCTAAGGTTAATTTTGTAGACCAACGAATTGCTCAAGATTCTCCTAATTTAGCGAGTTTAAAGGTCGGAAGTCGTCTCGCTTCTGCCATTTTAATGTATTCTTTTGGGGCGAGAGGTGGGGAAGAACGCGGCGTTTTTGAACAGGAAATAGTCGGCGCTTGTTTAGCACCAGGGTTAGAAAGAAATACGATTGTTACAGTCTTAAATGATTTACGAGAAGAATTGCTTTATTTACATTATGTCGGACAGCGTTATCGGTTTGAAACCAAAGCCAATCTCAATAAATTAGTAGCGGATGAAGAAAATAAAATTACCAGTGATGAAGTTTTAGAACGCATTCAGGGAGATTTAAAAAATAATTTAAAAAACGCACGGGGTAAGGTTATTCTCTGGCCCAAGGATTCCAGTGCTATTCCTGACCATATTCATCAATTTTGTACCGTTTATTTAGAGGCAAGTTGGGCAGAAAAAAGTAAAGAAGCCTTACAGGAAGAGGGGATGAAATGGTTAGAACATCGGGGAAATGATAAACGGGATTATAAAAATGCCATTGCTTTTATTGTTCCGAATACTCTCCAATTTGATAAAGCTCGGAAAGCAACTCGAACGTTATTAGCGGTAAATTCTTTAGTGAAAGATAAAGAAAAATACAAGTTTTCTGTTGAAGATTTAGATGAGTTAAAAGCAAAAGCAAAAGATGCGACATCAAGCTTAGAGGCGGGTTTACGTCGTCTTTATGAACAAATTTTATTACCGTTACGTCCCCAAGAACAAGCACAAATTCAGTTAGAAATTATTGATTTACAATCTCAAATTAATACCAGTCAGCCCTTACAAGATAGGGTGTTAGATGCGTTAAAAAATCATGTTTTTGATTCGATTACGGTTTCTAAAATTATTAGTTATTCTAAAATTGAAGAATCGGAACTGGGAGTGATTCAAGGGGAGGAGTTAGTGAGTTATTTTTTCCGGTTTCCAGGGTATCCGAAGTTATTAAGTGATGAATCGATTAAAAAAGCAATTTTAGCGGCGATTACAAAGGGAAATATGGGCTATATTCCGCAATTAAAAATTGTTGGGGATAGTGTAATAATTGATAAACCCGAACGAATCAGTTTTAAGCGTTCTATTCCCCTAGATGAATTAGATTTATCCGGTTATTTATTAGCACCCCGTATCGTTGAAAAATTTAAACAACAACCCCCAATTGTTGAACCTGAAACTGATGAAAGTCAATCTGATTCTATTCACTATTCTGATTCGTTAACCGGAAATACAGATTCAAAGGTTGCAGAACAGAAACCGACCGTTGAGTATAAGTCAACTAATAGCAGTTTAACTCGGACGGTGTTAGCTGATATTGTAGATGGTAAGCAATCTGCTAAACGGTATAGTCTAAGTTCAATTTTAAATAAAGCCCAAGTTTTTGAATTTTTTGAAATGTTGCAACGGTTATCGGACAAAGCCGATGATATGAGTATTGAGATTAAAATTAAAGCCTCTACCCAGGCAGAATTTGACCCCAATTGGATTCGGAATGCCATTGAAGAACCTTTAGATGAAATGGATATTCAAGCGAATACTAAATTGGAGTAATTGGCAAAAACGAATCCAGCGAACTAAACCCTGCAATTTTTTTCTTTCTGTTCCCTGTTCCCTGTTCCCTGTTTCCTGCTATACAATGAATTGCCATAAATATCGTTATCTAAAAATTGGTTATGACTCCTAAAAAAATTCTAGGCTGGGGTGCTGTTGCCTTAGTGGTTGTGTTTATTTCCTCTGGCGATACGTTTAAATTTTTACCCAAACCCGCCAGAGAAGCGAGTAAAACCAGTCGGGAGTTTGTTGTCAGTTTATGGCCTAAATGGTTACGGCCTAAAGATACCAATGAACAACGAGAGAAAGAAGTAGAAAAAATTGAAAAGGGTCAGGGAGCGAAATAGAGTGTGGAACAGGCATCTTGCCTGTTAAGTGGGGTGTCGGGTGTCAAGAGTTAATAATTTCTTCCCCTGCTTCCCCTGCTTTCCCTACTCCCCCTGCTCCCCCTGCTCCTCTTCTCTAATCCTTCTTCATCCAGCTAAACATCGCGCGTAAGTCTTTGCCGACTTCTTCAATACGATGTTCGGCTTCTTGACGACGCATGGCGGTGAAACCGGGTTTTCCAGCTTGATTTTCTAACACAAAGTCTCTAGCAAATTGACCCGACTGAATTTCGCTGAGAATTTTCCGCATTTCCGCGCGAGTTTCATCGGTAATAATTCGAGGGCCGCGAGTATAATCTCCATATTCAGCCGTGTTAGAAATGCTATCGCGCATTTTAGCTAAACCGCCTTCCACAACTAAATCCACGATTAATTTAACTTCGTGTAAACATTCAAAATAAGCCAATTCGGGTTGATAACCTGCTTCGACTAAGGTTTCAAATCCAGCTTTAATTAAAGCGCTTAAACCCCCACATAAAACCGCCTGTTCACCAAATAAGTCGGTTTCAGTTTCTTCGCGGAATGTGGTTTCTAAAATCCCACCCCGTGTGCTCCCAATGCCTCTAGCATAGGCCATTGCTCGGTCACGAGCTTGTCCAGACGCATTTTGATAGACGGCAAATAAAGCGGGAACTCCTTGACCTTGTTCGTAGGTACGTCGCACTAAATGTCCGGGGCCTTTGGGTGCTACCATCACCACATCTACATTAGCCGGAGGAACCACTTGGCCATAGTGAATATTAAATCCATGAGCAAAGGCGAGGGTTTTGCCTTCGGTTAAATAGGGTTCAATTTCAGTTTTATAAACGGTTTTTTGGACTTCATCAGGAAGCAGAATCATAATGAAGTCAGCAGCCTTAGCCGCATCTTCAACGCTATGCACGGTTAAACCTGCATCTTTGGCTTTGATGGCTGACTTACTACCGGGATATAACCCGACAATGACATTCAGACCACTTTCTTTTAAATTGAGTGCATGGGCATGACCTTGGGAGCCATAACCAATAATTGCAATAGTTTTTCCTGCCAAAATATCTAAATTGGCATCTGCATCGTAATACATCCGAGCCATCTGGCTTCTCCTTCGCCGCTTGTGGGGTGAGTATCCAAAACTTTTATTATATCACAGGCTGGTATGATGTTACCGTTCATATCGTCCTAGAGAAGGAATCCTTTAATAATGTTGGAGTATATTACTCTCCCCAATCAAGTTTTACCTCCCGTTGCGCCCTATTCCCATGCGGTGCGTGCTGGGGATTTTTTGTTTGTCACGGGACAACTCGCTGAAAATCCAGAAACTGGGGAAGTGATTAAGGGAACCATTGAACAACAAACTCAGCAAGTGATGGAAAACTTAAAATTAGTCCTAAATCATGCAAAAACCAGTTTTAATCGAGTTGTAATGGCTCGAATTTTTGTGACGGATTTTCGATATTATGAAACGGTCAATCAGGTTTATGCTGCTTATTTTGAAGCAGAACGTTTACCTTGTCGAACGACCGTTGGTGTTATGGGACTAGCTGGTTTGGGAGATGTTGAGATTGATTTAATTGTCTATTGTGGAGCCTGAACTATTAACAATCCTTGATTGTATCAATTCATAAAATTATGTAAATATATGTATAGCAAACTTGATAATCTGTAATTCTTTCCAGGGCTAAAACACTTGTTATAATGACTTTGTTGTAAGGTTGTGTGCAGTTTAAGTTAGACAAACTCTTATTAAGTCTTATTTCAGCTTGCCTTTTTTCTTTAAGAAAGAGGATTAGATGATGAATACTAGAAGGTAAGCCCTCTATCCCAGGGTAGAGAAAAGCGATCTAGGACTCAATACTAGAGGTGAGGATGTCAGTAACTCATAGCTAAAGCCACTGAGCTTGTAAGAGCAATTGAAGCAAGCTGTACTGACCAGCCTAAGACTGTAAAGGTCTAGGTTTTTGGAGTCACGACAGCCTAGAATGCGTAGCTAGTTCCCGGCTCTGTCACTTGTAATTAAACAGTTCTAAAGTCACTCCTGTTTCCAATCTCCTATGAGGTTTTTATGAAACAACCTTCACAGTTAACTCGGCTGATTTGGGATTTTTATCGGGAAAATCAACAGGAGCTAGATCAACTTCAACTCCTGGCGAATTGTAGAGTATTTCGACGGTGGGGAGTTTTACATATCCAATGCTTGACCCAGGAAATGGGGGAAGCCCTCACACAGGTTTATAGTTTAATTCGAGAACCCGTTTCTCAAATGCGACTAGCCCCAAAAATTAAAATATCCGTAAAAAACATAACAGTTGCTGTTTTTTATGTTAAATCTGATCGAATTATGGCTTAAACGACTCAGGATGTTAGTGTTTTTAACACCCTTACAGAAGTTTAGGATCAACCCGTTCCCTGCGATTTCCCCCAAAGAAATGCAGGGAACTTGCTGAAAAATACCCAGGAATTAACAGATTATTAACTCAAATCCCAAAGGATGAATCCTCCCAATACGGTTATTAATTCGTTAATCACAGTTGTCTTTACCCTCAACTGCTGAAATTAAAGTTAATAACCGGATGTCAGGATATTAATTTTGAGAGAAATTAGGGATTTCAATCCTAATGTTTGAAAGATGGATGGGTTACTGTACATCTGAAAAAAGATTAGTCAATCATCCTCACCTAAACAATAAAACTATGAAATCGTCCAAGACTCAGCGTAAAAAGCAAGTAAAACAAGCTCTCGAAAAAACGCCAACTCCTAAATATGTTGATCACTATATTACCCTGGCTAATCTGGCCTATTATTTACAATTGAACGAACAATATTAGGGAACCGGATTTTAAAGTCAAGAATTGTCTTGAAATCTGGAAAAACGGAGGTGGAGGAACTGACAAAGCGCAAGATCACCTTTACAATTGGGGGTCTACAATCAATCAATGCACTGAGTATGGTTAGCTTAACACCGAATCCGAGTTTTAGTGTCACAATTCGTCTGGAACTGCCCAACCGCGCTGGAATGTTAGCCAGTGTTGCTCAAGCGATCGCAACCGTTGGGGGAAATTTAGGCCAAATTGACTTAATTGAACAAACCCTACAAAAAACAATTCGCGAAATTAGCGTCGATGCTTCCAGTGGCGAACACGCCGAACAAATTGTCCAAGCGGTAAAAGCATTACCTGAGTTAAAAGTTTTAGCGGTTTATGATCGCACCTTTAATCTACATCGGGCGGGAAAAATTAGTATTCAGAGTAAAATTCCCCTAAAATCTCAATCAGATTTAGCAATGGCCTATACCCCTGGAGTAGGTCGAATTTGTAAAGCGATCGCTGAAGACCCTCAACAAGTTTACAGCCTCACGATTAAACAAAATACTGTTGCCATTGTTACCGATGGCAGTGCAGTTTTAGGGTTAGGAAATTTGGGGCCAGCCGGAGCTTTACCTGTCATGGAAGGGAAAGCCATGTTATTTAAAGAGTTTGCCGATATTGATGCCTTTCCCATCTGTTTAGACACTCAAGATACAGACAAAATTATCGAAACTGTTAAATATATTGCGCCTGTTTTTGGGGGGATTAATTTAGAAGATATTGCTGCACCTCGATGCTTTGAAATTGAAGCCAAATTACGGCAATCTTTAGATATTCCGATTTTCCATGATGATCAACATGGTACGGCAATTGTTAGTTTAGCCGCGCTGATTAATTCCCTAAAATTAGTCAAAAAATCAATGGATGAAATTCACCTAGTTTTAAACGGAGCAGGTGCTGCGGGAATAGCAATGGCGCGGTTATTTAAAAAAGCCGGAGTTCGCTATATTACCCTGTGTGATTCTAAAGGCATTATTTCCCATGATCGACCGGATATTAACGCCCAAAAACGGGAATTTGCCGTTGATTTATCAGGAACATTAGCGGATGCGATGAAAGATGCAGATGTGTTTATGGGAGTGAGTGCTCCGGGAGTTGTAACCCCGGAAATGGTACGTTCAATGGCTAAAGACAGAATTGTTTTTGCCATGGCGAACCCGATTCCTGAAATTCAACCTGAATTAATTACGGATGATGTGGCGGTGATGGCAACAGGACGCAGTGATTATCCTAATCAAATTAATAATGTTTTAGCCTTTCCAGGAATTTTCCGGGGCGCTTTAGATTGTGGGGCAAAAAGTTTGACAATTTCTATGTATTTAGAAGCAGCATCGGCGATCGCTTCTTTAGTGTCTCCCAGTGATTTAGATCGCGAACATATTGTTCCTTCGGTATTTGATAAACGGGTAGCTACTGTTGTTGCTGGGGCTGTTGCTCATACCGCTCGTCAAGAAGGATTAGCCCGCCATTAACTCTAGGTTTACTTCTATTTGCAATAGAAACCTGGTCTAACATCTTCCCCAATCCTTATCCTGTAAGGAGAGGGGAAAAAGATATGTTTTTATTTTATAGCAATTTGTTATCAACTCTTGAAAACAAGGATCAGAACGAATCGCCTCAAAATCCGAAGTGAAACCCAAATCTTAATTGTAAATAAGCGGATCAAAAAACAGTTAATTTACCTGAACTTGAATTTAATGCTTTCAAAATCGAGTAGGATAGATGTGGAACGGACAGCAAAACATGATGTTGTAGGGTATAGCTGGGGTGTGTCCAAAGCCAAGTCTTAACTTTGATCAACTGATAGTGGATTCAGCTTACCTGCGATTGATTGTTGTCCACACCATTTCAACTCTCTACAAATTTTGAGCAAGTGCAAGCATGAGAATCTTAGTCACAGGTGGCGCGGGTTTTATTGGTTCACATTTGATTGATCGCTTAATGGAACAAGGTCATGAAGTGATTTGCCTGGATAACTTCTTCACGGGGACAAAACGAAATATCCTCAAGTGGATGGATAATCCCTATTTTGAACTAATCCGTCATGATATTACTGAACCCATTCGCTTAGAAGCCGATCAAATTTACCATTTAGCTTGTCCCGCCTCTCCGGTTCACTACCAATACAACCCGGTTAAAACCATCAAAACAAATGTATTGGGAACCCTGAATATGTTAGGGTTAGCCAAACGAATTAAAGCTAGATTTTTTTTAGCCTCAACCTCAGAAGTTTATGGTGATCCTGATGTTCATCCCCAAACGGAAGACTATCGAGGAAACGTGAATTGTATTGGGATTCGATCCTGTTACGATCCAGAAACGGAAATTTTAACCGAGCAAGGTTGGGTTCAGTTCCCCAACTTGCAACCCGGTGTCAAAGTTGCCACCCTCAACGAAAACCATCAAATTGAATATCACGTTCCTGATGAATATATTGTTCAACCCTACATTGGAGAAATGTTGCGGTTTGCTAACAGTAAATTTGATCTTTGTGTCACCCCCAACCACTGGATGTATGTTCGGGGTAAAACCGGAAAATTAACATCAATTCAAGCGGGGGAGGACAAACACTGGCATTCTTGGCGAGTGATCACAGGTGCAGAATTTGACGCCTCAGACCAAGAAGAATTTGATTTAGACCCAGCACCACGTCATGCGAAAGTGCGGGTTGAAAAAGTCAAAATGGATGACTGGCTAGAATTCCTGGGTTATTACATTTCTGAAGGTTGTGTCCATGTCCGGCGACGGGTGCGTGCGGTGGGGGGTGCTGATTATGATGTGGCGGACTATAACATCTTAATTGCTCAAGAAAACCCCGAAGGACGGACAAAAATTGCCAACTGTCTCCAACGTTTACCTTGGAAATTTTTTGATTCCGATCACCATCAATTTCGGATTTGTAGTCAACAATTAGCAGAGACTTTATTACCTTTGGGTAAATCCGGGGATAAATATATTCCCCGTGAGTTTTTGCAATTGTCACGACGTCAATCCTTAATTCTTTTCAACGCTTTAATATTAGGAGATGGAAGTCAACGGGGTAATTGTTATACCTACTACAGTAAATCTAAACAATTGGCTGACGATGTACAAGAATTAGCCCTGCGTTGTGGATATGCTGCTTCTGTTGTTTCTCATGCTATCGGACGTGACCTCTATCGCGTCAATATCCGTCCCGCCATTGATGCCAATTTAGTTGAACCCGAACGGTTTCACTATGTCGGGAAAGTGTATTGTGTGAACGTGAAAAATCATGTCGTTTGTGTGCGTCGTAATGGACGAGTTGCCTTTTGTGGTAACTGTTACGACGAAGGAAAGCGGGTTGCAGAAACCTTAGCCTTTGATTATCACCGTCAAAACGGGGTAGATATTCGCGTGGTGCGGATTTTCAATACCTATGGCCCGCGAATGTTAGAAAATGATGGCAGGGTGGTGAGTAATTTTATTGTTCAAGCCCTGCGAGGTGTTCCCTTAACGATTTATGGTGATGGCTTGCAAACGCGAAGTTTCTGTTATGTGTCAGACTTAGTAGAGGGATTCATCCGCTTGATGAATAGTGATTATATTGGCCCGGTCAATATCGGAAATCCTGGGGAATATACGATTTTGGAATTAGCCCAAAAAATTCAGAATATGATTAACCCTGACGCTGAAATTCAATTCAAACCTCTACCGGAAGATGATCCCAAACAGCGACAACCTGATATTACTCGTGCTAAAACGTATTTGAATTGGGAACCAACAATCCCCCTGGATCAAGGATTAAAATTGACAGTAGAGGACTTTCAGGAACGCATCTGCAAAGGTTAAATAGAAGAGACAAGCAGTAGGGGAGAGCAGGGAAAGTACCGGGAGTAGGGCTAGAGGAGCAATTATTAACTCTCGACACCTGACACCCCAGACCTGAAACCTGAAACCCTACTGAACAGGCAAGATGCCTGTTCCACACTTCTTCTTGTTAGTATGTGGTCAAAAACTTGAGGATAGATTTATGCGAGTTTGTGTCATTGGAACGGGATATGTGGGTTTAGTAACGGGAGTTTGTTTAGCGCAGATCGGGCATGATGTGATTTGTATTGATAATAACGAAGAAAAAGTCAAATTAATGAAGTCGGGACAATCCCCAATTTATGAACCGGGATTACCTGAATTAATGAAATCCTGTATGGAATCAGGACGTCTGGATTTTTCTTCGGATTTAAGTGCAGGTGTTGAACACGGTGAAGTGTTATTTATTGCGGTGGGAACCCCGCCATTACCAACAGGTGAAAGTGATACCCGTTATGTCGAAGCTGTGGCGCGAGGCATTGGCTCTAACCTGACAAAAGGTTATAAAGTAATTGTCAATAAATCTACTGTACCCATTGGTTCTGGTGACTGGGTGCGAATGATTGTCTTAGATGGCGTGGGAGAACGACAAAAAGAAAAAGGGTTAGCGGGAACCCCTATTGAAGCCGAATTTGATGTCGTCAGTAACCCGGAATTTTTGCGGGAAGGTTCGGCTGTTTATGACACCTTTAATCCCGACCGGATTGTGTTAGGAAGCAATAGCAAAAAAGCACTGGAAGTGATGCAAGAATTATATCAACCTTTAGTGGTGCGAAAATATTCTGATCATCCTTCCTTACCGACCGTTCCGATTGTGTTAACCGATCTCAGTTCCGCAGAAATGATTAAATATGCAGCAAACTCGTTTTTAGCCACTAAAATTAGCTTTATTAACGAAATTGCTAATATTTGCGATCGCGTCGGAGCAGATGTTAAACAAGTAGCTCAAGGAATTGGGTTAGATTCTCGTATTGGTAATAAGTTTTTACAAGCGGGAATTGGCTGGGGAGGTTCCTGTTTCCCGAAAGATGTTTCTGCCTTAATTCATACGGCTGATGATTACAATTATGAAGCCCAATTGTTAAAAGCGGCGGTGGAAGTGAATAACCGTCAACGCACCATTGCTATTGACAAATTACAACAAGTCCTGAAAATTCTCAAAGGTAAAACCGTCGGATTATTAGGGTTAACTTTTAAACCGGATACGGATGATTTACGCGATGCTCCAGCTTTAAATATTATCCAAGAATTGAACCGTTTAGGCGCAAAAGTTAAAGCTTATGATCCGATTATTTCCCAAAGTGGAATGCGTCATGGCTTAACGGGAGTGATTGTTGAAACTGACCCTGAACTGTTAGCCGATGGCTGTGATGCGTTGGTTTTAATTACAGACTGGACACAATTCCACACCCTCGACTACGCAAAAATGGCGAAAAAAATGCACTCCGCCTTTATGATCGACGGACGGAATTTCTTAGATCGCAAACAATTAGAAGCCGCCGGGTTCCAATATGTCGGTATTGGGCATTAATCTGTAGGTTAATGTAAGGTTAGGGTGGGCATAGCTCACCCTATATTTTATGCTAGGTATGATAAAATGTCGGTATATAAATAGAAGTACCTACACTTTCCACAATCTTTGAAAGTGCAGGAGAGGTTATTCATTGATTTGGGTGATACCATCATGACTCAGAGACAACAAGTGCTAGATACCCGTTGCACTATGGGAGTCATCAGTGCCAAAGATATAGAAAAATGGGGAATTTCTCGTCAGTATGTGCAACGACTAGAACAACAGGGTTTGTTACTTCGTTCAGGACGAGGTATTTATACCATAGTAGACGCAGACATCACAGAAAATCATAGTTTTGCAGAAGTCTCTAAGCGAGTACCTCATGGAGTAATCTGTTTGCTATCAGCACTGAGTTTTTATCAAATCACCACTCAAGCACCCTCTCAAATATGGCTGGCCATTGACCAAAAAGCACGTTCTCCAAAGGAGGATATGATTCCTTTGCGAATTATTTATATGTCAGGTATTGCCAAAGAATCAGGGATTGAAGAACATATTATTGAAGGAGTTCCTGTAAGAGTTTATAGTTTGGCAAAAACCATTGCTGACTGTTTCAAATTTCGCAATAAAATTGGACTCGATATTGCTCTTGAAGCTCTACGAGAATCTTGGCAGGAAAAGCGTTGTACAATTGATGAAATTTGGGATTATGCTAAAATTTGTCGCGTTCAAAATGTTATTCGTCCCTATCTGGAATTGCTTGTATCTTAAATCATGGGTCAAACCAATCAACCGAATATTTCTCAAAAGGTTAATCAACATTTATTAAAACTTGCTAAGGAAAGAAAAGAAGATCTTAATCGTCTGCGAATTCGTTATGTGAATGAAAGATTATTGTATCGTCTGAGTCAATCTCCTTATTGCGATCAGTTTATTCTCAAAGGTTCAACTCTATTTTTTGTATGGAGTGGTCAACCCCATCGACATACTAAAGATTTAGATTTTCTCTGTTTTGGCAACTCTGATATTGAGCATATAAAAAACTTATTTCGAGAAATCTGTTCTACTTCTGTTCAAAAAGATGGAGTTGAATTTTTGTCTGATCAGATTAAAGGAAAACTAATTAAAGAAGATCAAGATTATGAAGGAGTCCAAATTAAAATAGATTGGAAAATTCATACATCTAAAGGAGTTACACAAATCGATATAGGTTTTGGAGATCAAGTAGTACCTGAAGCTAAAATAGAAACATTTCCCCTGATTTTACAAGAATTTAAACCTCCAAAACTGAGAATGTATTTTCGTGAGACTGTGATAGCGGAAAAGTTTGAAGCTATGGTTAAATTAGGAGTAGCCAATAGTCGCATGAAAGATTTCTATGATATTTTTTATTTATCAGAAAATTTCGTCTTTAATCAAAAAACTCTTGCTCATGCTATTCAAGCCACTTTTAATCACAGAAAAACGGCTATCCCTTCTGATATTCCCTATTGTTTAACAATAGAGTTTTCTCAAGCAAAGCAACAATCTTGGATTGCTTTTTTAAAGGAAAAACAAATTAAAAATACCTCGGAAAATTTTCAGGATATTATTTCGCGCCTCAAAGGATTTTTGGAGCCTGTTTATCAATCAATTATTGAGAATAAAACCTCTGATTATGTTTGGGATTTCACCGATTTTTCTTGGGGTAAAATTGAGGATTAAAATCCTCCATTATATCCAAGATTAGATCCCCTGAATCCCCCTTAAAAAAGTTGACAAATTCTACCCCATCTTTAATTTGGCATTGAAAACGGATTACTCCACCGCTTCATTAATGGGGAATCGATCAATTAAATGGCGGGCACGAATGGCATTTTGTTTGAGAGATTCACTTAAATGAGGAACATGAGGGATTTGTGAAAGAAAATCTAACGTGCGCCGGAACATTCGCACAATGTCCCCCTCATCTAAACTGGTATTAGCGACTAACTCTAACCAATCGGTTTCTAAGGCCCATTGTTCAATTAAACCCGTTAAATCCCGTTCTAGCCAAATCGGTAACGCCACCCGATAGCGTCGCTGCTGCTTAAATAACTCCTGACGAATACCCCGCAACCGTCCGAGAGCATTTTCCACATCATCAGATAAGTGATAGCGAGTCCAACTATCGGGACGATAAACCTCCGTAACCAACGCCGCACAAGCCGCCGCTAAATGATGGGGGTCAAGATCATCAAAAATCCCTGATTTTAAAGCTAACCCTAACCACAATTCATTATCACCGCGTAAAGCAGCCGTTGCTTGGCCTAAATCCGTCGGTTTTAACTCATCTAAGGCTTCACAATATTGCAAAATAGAAATTAAAGCTAAAAATTCTTGCCAATGACGAGCTAAATCTTCTTCTAATTCCGTGCGTCTTTCTTGAATAATTTCGTCTAATTCCGCCCACCGTTGCCACCGTTTTAACAGTTTATTGGGTTTCCCCCATTCATGAATCGGATGGGCATCTAATTCTAACTCTAATCGTTCCACTTGTTCTTGTTGGGTAATCACTTCTGGCGGAGGTTCAGGTAACATTAAATTGGGAATTTGTTGTACAATCGCCACCGTTAACTCATCCCCTTTGCGACATTGCCCTAATTTAAACGGAATATTAGGAATATCGACATAATCCACATTTAACCGTTGAGACTGGGGTTGTAAAATCACGATATCCGCCGAACTCACCACATACCAACGATTATCCCGGCCTAAACACAGGAAATAGGGGGCTTGTCCCGAACTGGGGGTTTTTGCCACTAATACCGACGGAATGGGGTCAGCTTCCAAACTCCGGGCGGTGGGGACGTGTTTTCCGCGTAACCCGACAATCGTTCCTAATGACGTTGAGTCCATCGCTAAAGCCATCTGGTGCATTCGACGGTCTTCAGCTTGACGCTGTAATAACTTTAATAAACGGCGTTCTTCTCGTAAACGTTCATAAATTTTTTCAAAACTGGCTAAGGTTTCCTCCAAAATTGCCATATTTTGTTCGCCTCGAAAGCTAAATTGCGCTTCAATTAACGCTAATTCCGCTTGCATAATTTCGATTTCTCGTTGGGCGGGAATTAAATTAATCGTTGATAAATATTGTCCGAAACTCCGTTCAATTAATTCTTTCGCTTCTTCTAAAGTATGGCGTTGTAATAAATTCAAAACCATGCCATAACTAGGCGTAAATTGACTCACTAACGGGTCAGGTTTAGACGTTGCTAAATAGGCGGCTTCTTTTGCCCCTTCAAAAGGTGTTTGTACCGTGACAACATACCCTTCAATATCCATCCCCCGTCGTCCAGCCCGTCCCGACATTTGCAAGAATTCGGAGGGTTTTAAGAGGCGATGACCATCATCAGTTCGTTTCGATAAACTCGAAATCACCGTTGTTCTAGCGGGCATATTAATGCCAGCAGCCAGGGTTTCTGTGGCAAACACCACTTTAATTAATCCTTGTTGAAATAACTCCTCAACTAACCCTTTCCAAGTGGGTAATAATCCTGCGTGGTGGGCGGCAATGCCTCGATATAATACTTCTAATTGTTCGGGACGAATACCTTCAGGACTAGAAGCAATAAAAGCATCAATACGTTTTTTTAACAGGGCGGCTTCGGCTTCTGTAACTAAGGATAAATGACGCACTTCTGCTACAGAGCGATCGCATCCTTTACGACTAAAGATAAAATAAATAGCAGGTAACATATCCCGTTCTTGTAAATGGGAAATAACCGCCGTTAAATTCGGAACATCATTGCGATGTTTACCTCGTTGAGGAGGGCCTTTACGTTCTTTGAGGCGAGGATTAATTTTTTTGAGGGAATTATCTAATAACGGAAATAGCCCTTTGGTATTGCAAAAATGATATTGCAACGGTACAGGTCGAAAGTCAGAATAAATTAACTCCGTTGGGCCATGAACCCTAGAAATCCAGTCTGTTAATTGTTCACTATTAGCGACGGTTGCGGATAAAGCCACTAATTGAATTTCACGGGGACAATAAATAATTGACTCTTCCCAAACCGTCCCCCGTTGGCGATCATTCATATAATGGCATTCATCTAAAACCACCGCCTCCACCGCTTCCATGGAGGTTCCCACCTCGCCAATCGGTGTACCATAAAGCATATTGCGGAAAATCTCTGTCGTCATCACCACCACCGCCGCATCCCGGTTAACGGAAATATCCCCCGTCAGTAACCCCACGTTTTCTGGCCCTAGTAAATCTTTAAAGTCTCTATACTTCTGATTAGATAAAGCTTTTAGCGGTGTTGTGTAGAAGACCCGCCTATTACCCGCTAACGCCCGATGGATAGCATATTCCCCCACTAACGTTTTTCCCGACCCCGTTGGTGCACAGACGACAACGGATTTTCCTCCATCCAATGCAGCAATGGCGTTGTACTGAAAGTCATCCAGGGGAAACGGAAACAGCTTGTCGAGATCCAGTTGGGGATCGTTTTGGGTAGAGTAGGACACAAGAATCTAAATAAAGGCTAATCTTATTGTGCCTAAATTTTAGCTTGAATTGCAGGAGAGTTGAAGAAAACTCGATCAACTCGCAGTTTTGAGATAAAATTCCCCCATCTGTGAACTTGATACAGGGAACAGGGAACGGGGAACAGAGAATTACGAATTACGAATTACGAATTACGAATTACGAATTAGGGAATACCGGATAATACTTTTGGCTGTTTCCTGTCAGTTGTAAATTATTACAACCTCCTTCTTAAAGGCGCGGATTGTTATATATCTGGATAATCAGCTTTATTTTGCCTAGCTCTATGATTCCTAATATTGTAACCATTCCTTTAATCCAGCTTGCATCTGGCGATCGCTTATTCCTCCAAGTTTATCAATTTAAAGGTGCTAAACCAGGAAAAAAAGCTTATTTACAGTCTAACTTACACGGAGCCGAAATTAGCGGAAATGCTGTTATTTATCATTTGATTGAATTTTTGACTGGTTTAGATCCTGAGCAATTAATAGGGGAAATTTGGTTAGTTCCTGTGTGTAATCCTTTAAGTGCAAATCAGCGATCACATCACTTTTCCTCCGGTCGATATAATCCTTATGATGGCAAAGATTGGAATCGAATTTTCTGGGATTATGAAAAAACTGGAGAAAATATTGCTCAATTTACCCAAGATTACCAAACTTTAGAACCTCACGAAATTCAATCTCAATATCGACAAAATATTTTAAATCAATTTCAGCAACTCTCGGAAAATATAAAAAGTTCGTTAGGCGTTCCTTACCGTGAATATTACCGTTATCAACTCCAAAGTTTATCTCTTGATGCCGATTACTTAATCGATTTACACAGTGGAACCAATTACGGATTAGACTATTTATATTGTTTTCATAGTCGAGAAGAAAGTGCTAAAGGATTCCTTTTAGATTATGGTATCTTAATGAATGATTATGATGGCGATGCCTTTGATGAAGCTTTTATGAAACCTTGGTTAGCCTTAGAACGAGAACTAAAAAAACTAGGGAAAAATATTCAATTTGAGATTGAAGCTTGGACATTAGAACTCGGTTCTGGATTAACCCTAAATCCTGAATCTGTGGAAAAAGGAGTTAGAGGGATTAAAAATTATCTCGCTATGAAAGAACTGTTATTAATCGAAAATTTTCCTTTAACCTCTACTCCCAATCACAGAATAAATCTCTGCCCCAAAAATCAACTGAAATATTATTATTCTATAACTGGAGGTATGATTGAATTTTATATTAAATTAGGAGAAATTATTCATAAAAACCAGAAACTCTATGAAATTTTAATTTTTAATAAAACCGGAGAATTACCCCGAATTCAAGAAGTTTTTGCCGAGTCTGATGGACTAATCTTTGATCTCGCTAGAAATCATTCTGTTAATCAAGGGGAGTATATTTTAGGAGTGATGCCAAGCTAAATCCGGTTTTTTTGATAAACTAATCCTAGTAAAATCACTCAATACCCCATTAACATTGTGTTGGACGAATCAGCTAAAAAAACAATTCTGCGGAAAATTCCCCACGCCCTCTATATTTGTGGGGTCAAAGACGGGGATGATGTCAATGGTTTTACCGCCAGTTGGGTAACACAAGGCTCCTTTGAACCGCCTTTAGTGGTGAACTGCGTTAAAAACGATTCTAAATCCCACGCCATGATTAAGGCCAGTGGTGTCTTTTCCCTGAGCTTTTTGGCCGAAGGTCAAAAAGACATCGCCCAGAAATTCTTTAAACCCCAACATCGAGTCGGGAATAAATTCGAGGACGTGGAATTTTACATCGGAGAAACGGGTTGTCCCATTATTTCCGAAGCCTTGGGTTACGTTGAATGTCAAGTTGTCGGTGCGGTTGAACACGGCGACCATACCGTCTTCGTGGGAGAAGTCATCGCCGCAGGCGTTCACAAAGAAGCCGAAATTCTCAATCTTGCTAGTACAGGCTGGAATTACGGCGGGTAGAAGGAGACGGGGGGACAAG
>NZ_JADEWU010000090.1:0-21429 GCF_015207485.1 Planktothrix mougeotii LEGE 06226 | reverse complement strand
CGGGGAGACGGGTAGGGAAATGATTAGGTTTTGATTCTGTACTGGGTATCCGTATTTCTCTATCAACGGTCAATACGCCTGTTCTGCTGTATAATCCTTAAATTGCATATCTTCAATGCAACTATTGAATACAAAAGAGGTTCTTAATAGAAGCCTCTGGTTTTTTCGGGAGTTAAGTTAGAGCAAGACTCGCGTTATTTTCTTGATGTTAAATTTTTAGTTTTCAATAAAAATCTATGTTAATATAATTAACTTTTTAATAATTTTGGATATTTTGTATTGTAGATTACAATTCACAGTTTAGAATTCCTTTAGTATACAAAGCCTGAATGGGAAATTGTTCATACCACATCTTGATCGAATCGTAGTTAATGAGGAATTTTTAAGCTTTTTTATCTACGGCTCGATGGAGGAAGTTAACCGATATATTATTGGCTAACAGGGTAAAGAAAATGACCTATTCTTCATCCATTTTTTTAAGTTAAATACCTAAATAGTCATCGTGAAAAAAAGATTAGGTAGACGCAAATTCTTAGTTTATGGTTCAGCAGCCTTTGGAAGCGCCTTTTTCCTCAAAGGTTGTGCTAATTCTGCCGTCAATACCACCAGCCCAACAACGGCAAATTCTCCCAATCCAACCGCTACAACCGCAAGTACCAGCACAGGAAGTGGCGATACAATTAAAGTGGGAATTCTTCACTCTTTGAGTGGAACAATGGCAATTAGTGAAACCACTGTTGTTGAAGCCGAAAAATTAGCAATTAAAGAAATTAATGCCAATGGTGGGGTACTCGGTAAACAAATTGAAGCCGTGGTTGAAGATGGGGCTTCTGACTGGCCGACCTTTGCCGAAAAAGCCCAAAAATTGATTGATCAAGATAAAGTTGTGACGGTGTTTGGATGCTGGACATCGGCTAGTCGTAAAGCGGTAAAAGATGTCTTTGAATCCAAAAACCATATGTTATGGTATCCGGTTCAATACGAAGGTCAAGAATGTTCTAAAAACATTTTTTATACAGGTGCCGCCCCAAACCAACAAATTGAACCTGCTGTTCAATGGTTATTTGATAATAAAGGTCAGGAATTTTTCTTAGTCGGATCAGACTATGTGTTTCCCCGCACCGCAAACACCATTATTAAAGAACAATTAGCAGCCATTGGTGGAACAACTGTTGGCGAAGATTACTTACCGTTAGGCAATACAGAAGTTACCCCGATTATCACCAAAATTAAGCAAGCCTTACCCAACGGAGGCGTAATTTTTAATAGCCTGAATGGGGATAGTAATGTAGCTTTCTTCAAACAATTACAGGGTGCAGGAATGACCCCTGATAAATATCCCGTAATGTCAGTGAGTATTGCGGAAGAAGAAGTGCGACAAATTGGTAAAGAATTCCTTTTAGGTCACTATGCAGCTTGGAATTATTTCCAAACCGTTGATACTCCTGCTAATAAAAAATGGGTAGAAGCTTTTAAAGCGGAATATGGACAAGATCGAGTCACAAATGACCCCATGGAAGCCGCTTATATTATGGTGTATTTGTGGAAACAAGCAGTAGAAAAAGCGGGAACGGCTGATGATTTAGAAAAAGTTAGATTAGCTGCTATCGGTCAAAGTATGGATGCTCCCGAAGGTCAAGTCACAATGTTCCCGAACCATCATATTTCTAAAACCGTGCGAATTGGACAGGTTAGAGATGATGGATTATTTAATATTGTTTGGTCAACAGAAGGCCCGGTTGATCCCGTACCTTGGAACCAATTTGTACCTGCAACAAAAGGTTATGCTTGTGACTGGACAGATCCCAATAAAGGCGAGAAATTCCAAATGCAAGGAACATAATTAATCCTAGATTTGCTCCCCCGAAATCCCCCTAAAAAAGGGGGACTTTGACTTTCTAATTCCCCCTTTATAAAGTCAAAGTTAGCTGATAAAAGCACAAGGAATTTGCCTTTTTATAACCTATAAAAATCTCCAAAGGGGTTAGGAAAAAGAGTGATACAGCAAATCCTTTTTGCTTACTGTTCCCTGCTACAATTTACAGATTTTCCTAAAAAATGCAAGACCTATTCATTGCCATCTTTAATGGAATTAGCATCGGTTCGGTGTTGTTAATGGCAGCATTAGGACTCGCTATTGTTTTTGGACTCATGGGTGTGATTAACCTCGCTCATGGGGAACTGATTATGTTAGGAGCCTATACAACCTTTGTCGTTCAAAATATCTTCAAACCGTTAGGTGAACCTTTATTTAGTACCTATATTATTTTTGCGATTCCCATTGCCTTTATTGTCACAGCTTTAGCAGGATTAGCCTTAGAACGAGGGGTAATTCGGTTTCTTTATGGAAGACCTTTAGAAACTTTATTAGCCACTTGGGGTGTGAGTTTAATTTTGCAACAATTGGTTCGCAGTATCAGTACCACATTTCTGATGGGGATTATTATCTTTTGTCTGCTATTTTTTGGAGGATTATGGGTACTGCGTCGTCAGACGAATTGGGAGAAAATTCAACAGTGGGCGATTTCTGTTTTGTTCTTATTATCATCAGGAATAGCCTTTACAGTCGGATTAGTGATTGGACAAAGCCAAAAAGCCTTAGCAAAACCTTGGTTTAGTGCCAGAAATGTTGATGTCACTGCTCCGCCTTGGTTGCGAGGAGGCTTAGAATTAGGTACATTTCAAATCCCCTATTCCCGTGTTTTTATTATTGTTTTAACGATTCTTTGTTTAATTGGAATTAATTGGTTTTTCAATAAATCTAATTGGGGGTTAAGAATTCGCGCTGTCACTCAAAATCGTACCATGAGCGCTTGTTTAGGCATTCCCACAAGCACCGTTGATGCGCTAACTTTTTCCATTGGTTCAGGACTGGCTGGAATTGCGGGATGTGCGATTACATTATTAGGATCAGTTGGCCCTAATACCGGACAAAATTATATTGTGGATACCTTCATGGTTGTCGTTGTTGGAGGAGTCGGAAATCTTTTAGGAGCCGTAATTGCCGCCTTTGCTATTGGTGTCAGCAGTTATTTAATTGGTTCAGGAACCTTAGCTTTATTATTAACTAACATCAATGCTGCGCCATTCTTGGTTGATTTCTTCAATTTCTTTGCAACAACCAGTATGGCAAAAGTTTTAGTGTTTGTGTTAATTATTGCCTTTTTACAAATTAAACCATCAGGAATTTTTCCACAAAAAGGGAGAACAGCCGAACTATGAAGGATGAGATTAGCATTCTAGCTAAAACTAAAAAGCAGAAACGTCAAAAACTGCTGATAGAAGGGGCAGGTATTATCGGGTTTAGTTTATTTTTTGCGATTCTGATGCCCTTGATTTTACCGATTTTTCGGTTACAACTATTGGGTCGATTTCTGGCCTTATCAATTGCCGCATTAGGCATTGATTTAATCTGGGGATATACGGGATTATTGAGTTTAGGACATGGCATCTTTTTTGCTTTAGGGGGTTATGCCCTAGCCATGTATATTAAATTGCAACTTCCCCCAGGCGAAATTCCAGAGTTTTTTACCCTCTATGGTGTGAATGATTTACCGGGGTTATGGAAACCATTTTATTCCTTTCCCTTTACCCTGTTTGCGGTTATTGTGATTCCGGGTATTGTTGCTGGATTATTAGGGTATTTAGTCTTTAGAAACCGGATTAAAGGGGTATACTTTTCGATTATTACCCAAGCCGCGTTAATCGTTTTCTTTAACTTCTTTAACGGTCAACAACAACTGATTAACGGAACCAACGGGTTAAAAACTGAAACCGATAAAATCTTCGGATTTGTGGTTGGTTCTCCCCCGGTTCAGTTAGCGTTTTATGAAATTACCATTCTGTTTTTAATTGCCATTTATTTACTGTGTCGTTGGTTAACCAGTGGACGGTTTGGTAATTTATTAATTGCTATTCGAGATGATGAATTTCGCCTGAGATTTTCCGGTTATAATCCCACTTGGTTTAAAGTATTAGTCTTTTCCATTTCCGGTGCATTTGCTGGAATTGCAGGAGCTTTGTATACCGTCCAAACCGGAATTATTACCCCAAATGCGATGGATGTTGCCTTTTCAATTGAAATGGTGATTTGGGTGGCTGTAGGTGGTCGAGGAACCTTAGTCGGGGCAATTTTAGGAACCTTATTAGTTCGGTTAGGAAGAACCGTATTGAGTGAACAATTTCCCGAAGTTTGGCTGTTTTTCCAAGGGGCATTATTCCTCATTGTGGTGACAGTATTACCCGATGGAATTGTAGGATGGATACGAACGTTTGGATTTGATAAAATTCGGGCTTTATTCGGATTTCCAAAAGCCGTTATTACCTATCCTCGTTTAGAAGAAGACCCGGAAATCGAGTTAGAACGCGAAGAATTTGAACATAAAATAACCAAAGATTAATACTATGACTGCTAAAATTTTAGAGATTAACGATGTCACCGTCAGTTTTGATGGATTTAAAGCTCTCAATCACCTAACTTTTAGTATGGATGTGGGGGAATTGCGAGTCATTATTGGCCCCAATGGAGCCGGAAAAACGACGTTTTTAGATGTAATTACGGGCAAAGTTCAACCCACCGAAGGACAGGTAATTTTTAAAGGACGTAATCTCAGAAAAATGCCCGAATATCAAATTGCTTGTTTTGGCATCGGGCGAAAATTCCAAACCCCTAGAATTTATCTCAATTTAACGGTTAGAGATAATTTAGATTTAGCGTGTAACCGCAATAAAAATGTATTCCCTACCTTATTTCAACGCACAACTGGGGGAGAAATTAGAACCGTTGCGGGACTATTAGAAACCGTTGGATTAATTGCTAAAGCTGATTTTCCCGCCGCCTTATTATCTCATGGGGAAAAACAACGGTTAGAAATCGGAATGTTAGTGGCACAATCTCCTGATTTATTATTAGTTGATGAACCGGTAGCGGGTCTGACCGATGAAGAAACGGAAAATGTCGGCAATTTGTTATTAGCGTTAGCCGAAAGTCATTCAATTATTGTGATAGAACATGATATGGAATTTGTTCGACAAATTGCTCGAACAGTAACGGTTTTACATCAAGGTTCGGTATTGTGTCAAGGGGATATGGATGAAGTTCAAAATGACCCCCGTGTGATTGAAGTTTATTTAGGAAAACAAGAGGAAGAATAAACAGTTTAATCATACCCTGAACACGCAGTTTGGGCATAGGAGCTATCCTGAGTGAATTAGTGCTGGCGGGGTAACAAACCCGTCAGGTTGAAATAGTTTATAATGCTAATCAAGATTTATTTTTTACCCACTAACCAATAAGTGGTCATTTCTCCTTTCCCTTTAATCGAAATTTTACCCCGTTTTTCAAAATTATATTGATCTTTAATTCGTTCATAAGTGGCTTCTGTGACTTGAATGCGTCCTGGTTCACCGGAAGATTCCATGCGAGACGCAATATTAACCGCATCTCCCCATAAATCATAAATAAACTTTTTAATTCCAATCACACCTGCGACGACAGAACCCGTATTAATTCCTATTCTAATTTGAAATTGAGATCCGATATTAAATCGTTCTAAAGGAGCTTGAAATTGAGACATGGCGGCTTGCATTCCTAACGCCATATCTGCGATCGCTTCTGCATGATTGGGTTTCGGTAAGGGTAAACCACCGACCACCATATAAGCATCCCCAATGGTTTTAATTTTTTCTAATCCATTCTGTTCGGCTAAATTATCAAAAATCGAAAACATTTCATTCAGAACACCGACTAATTCTATGGGAGGAACTTTAGAAGAAAGTGGTGTAAATCCGACAATATCAGCAAATAATATCGTCACTTCTTCAATCGCAGATGCGATCGCTTTTGTATCTTGTTTGAGTTGTTCCGCAATGGCTTCGGGTAAAATATTTAATAATAATTGTTCTGAACGCTCTTTTTCTAATCTTAAATCTGCGGTACGTTCTTCAACTCGTTGTTCGAGTTCTGCATTGGTTTTTTCTAATTCATGAAAAGACGCTTTTAACTGTTGCGTCATGGTATTAAAAGAATTAGCTAAAATTCCTAATTCTTGAATCGATTCTACGGGAATGGTTTGATCGAGTTCTCCACTCGCGATCGCTTGACTGGCTTGACTGAGGCGTAAAATCGGGGTACTAATCCAACGGGCGGTATAAATTCCGCATAATGTTGCTACAAATAACGCCACTAAACATAATAAAATCGTAGTCTGATTATTAGCATGAATTTCTGCCATAAAATCAGATTCAGGAACTACAACCACAATTAACCAATTAATTCCCCGTTGATCAGATAAAGGAGTGACTTGTAAATATTGTTGTTTACCCTTGATCTCAAAAGTAAGTTGAGTTGACTGTTGAATCTGATCCAAATTGCCAAAATGTTCGACTAAATAACGAGAGGTGGCTTGGGTTAAAGGATTACTACTGTTAACGGCTTTGATTCGTTCTGTTTCCTCTTTTTTAGCATTAACAATAAAGGTTTCTTCTAAGGTGGATGTAGCCACTAAATAGCCGTTTTTTTCCATGACAAAAGTTTGTCCGGTTTTCCCAATTTTTAAACCATTGAGAAATTGACTAATGCGTTCTAAGGTTAAATCGGTACTCGCTACCCCTAATAGCTGTTTTTTTTGATTATAAATCGGTTGGTTAGCTGAAATCACGAGAACTCTGGAACCAAAATAGGCATAAATTTCACTCCAAACGGCTTTTCCGGCTTTTACTCCGGCTTTATACCAAGGACGAACTCTAGGATCGTAATTCTCTCGAACACTCAATAATTGAGCGCGATCGCCTTGATTATTGGTTAACCATTTTTCAAATTTTCCTGATGTTCTTTGATCAACAATATCAAATTCGATTGTGCCATCATCGTTACGATTTGCGCCAATATAATAGCCATTTTGCAATCCAATTCCAATATAACTTGCGGTTTGAAATTGTTGTAACTGATTCCAGAGATACCGTTCCATCTGGGACGTATTATTGAGGTTAATTAATCCCATTTTTAAGGTATCGACATTAATTTGGTTAACAATATGGGGAGTTTCTAAATAGGTGTGAAGTTCCTGTTGAATCCGATTACTTAATTCAATTCGTAATTGGGTTGCTAAATCATTAACGGCGATGGAACCATTGCGAAAGGATAACCATCCGGTTAATCCGACTGAGGCAAAAATTTGTAACAGGAAAGGAACGACAAAAACAATCCGCAGGGATAGTTTAGGTGCGTTTTGATTTGATCCAAATAGACGAGATAGAGATGCCATAGTGATTCTCCCTGGTTCCATAATCTGGATTCGCACCTAATGCCTGCCAGAACAGGAATAAGTTCTCTATCAAAAGATAGAATTTAATCGAAATCAAACCGTTGTTGACTTTATCTTAACGAATAATTTTAAGGTTGAGCTTATGATTGAACTTGGGTGGTTAATTTTTCGCCAACTTTGGGTTCTGTTCCTTTGAGAATCCGATCAATATTACTGCGATGTCGCCAGATGACATAAATTCCGCCAGCGATCGCAAAGATTTGATAAGGTAAGGGTTCTCCTGTAATAATCATTAAAATGCCAATCCCAATTGCACCTGCAATCGAACTCAAGGAAACAATTCGAGAAATGGCTAAAACTAGGGCAAAAATTCCTAATGTGGCTAAAGCTAATTTCCAATCTAAGGCGAATAAAATCCCTAGACTAGAAGCAACGGATTTTCCTCCTCTCCATCCAATCCATATCGATTTTGTATGACCAATAATAACAATTAATCCCGCCAGAATTGCTATCCAATATTGCAATTGATCCAGATTTTGGATTCCCGCCGTTTGAGCGAGTTCAGAGGTTAAGGAAAGGGAATAAACCCAAAACACCAGAACAACGGCTGATGTTCCTTTTAAAATATCAATTAGTAAAACCAGCAAAGCGGGGAATTTTCCCAAGGTTCTGAGGATATTGGTGGCGCCTGTAGAACCCGATCCCTCAGCCAGAATATCAACTCCATAAAACCAACGTCCTATAGCATATCCCGTTGGCATAGAACCCAGGAAATAGGCTGTTACTAATAATCCTGTATTAATTAATAACCATTCAATCATGTTTAAATTCCATTATTTTATAGAGCAGGGAACAGGGAACAAACAACAGTCATCTGATAACTGATAACTGATGATGCGGATACTTGATAACTGATTAACAGGCAAGATGCCTGTTCCACATATTTGATTTAAAATCTTTCAATGGGTTGTTGTTGGGTTTGGGGATCGGGAGCGAAGGCTAACCACAGGGGAAATTGAAGTAAAGATAGACTAATTTTGTCTTCCATATCATCAATAATAATCAAGGGTAATCGTCCTTCTTTAACGAGACGTTCAGCTTTTTGAGATAAAACTTCCGGCTCTTCAAATAATACAATTCCCTGTTCTGGCCCAAAATCTCGCCGATCAATTCCTAAACAATCTTGTAACCCCCGTCGCCATTCTCCTAAACGTTCAGGAGTATTGGCTAAAACCAAGGTTCTTAAACGGTTTCCATAGAGATTTCTGAGAACGGAAATCGTCGCCGAAGCAATCAAAATATTTTGTAAACGACTTCCCATCGTCCGTAACGCACCCCGTCCTCCTTGGGTAAAGAACCAATTAGAAACCCGTTTGGCGTGGATAGGTTCAAAGGTACGTCGCAATTGCCAAGGTGTACCATAATAATCGGGAGAATTGCGATATTGATCGAGGAGTTGGCGAATTCTCTTGGTTTGTTCCTGAAATCCCTGTTCAGAAAATTGGGGAATTAGGGTGCTTTGGGAGTTGTCTCCATTCTCTATCCGGGACGGTTGAGGTGCTTGAGGGGGTGGAGAAATTTCTCGCAGGGGGGGTTGGCGAGGAGTTTCCGGTAAAAGTTCTAATTGTTCAGTCGTGGCGACTAAATCTTGTAAACTCCCGACTAAATAATCTTTAAATCCTTGTACCCGGATAGCCAGTTCTTGGGAAACTCCGGCGAAGGAAGTCCGCATTTCTTTTTGAATGCGATCGCGGCGACGTTCTAGTTTTTCAACTTCAATTTGTAAGGTTTGTTTACGTTGTTCTAACTGCTCTAACGCTGAGGAGATTAATTTCCCCATCGACTGAGTTAAGGCCAATTGTTCCTGCTGCATTTTGGCGTTAGTCGCCTGTAATTGAGCAATTTTTTCCTGAAGTTCTTGTTCTTGACGCTGTAACGTGCTTACCCGTTGACCTAACTGAGTGGTCACTCCTTCTATGGGTTCGGACATCAGGCGTTCAGACAGGGTAGGCATCGTTGAGGGTGTTGCTACAGGTTCGGGAGTTTGCCGTTCGTTGGACTCCCAAGGGTCAGCAATGGGTGGAGGATTCATATTGCTAGGGTTCCCTCCGGTTTCTGAATTAGAGGGAACAGACGATTCTGTGAAGGAAGAAGCATCGCCTTTTTGGGGGTCGTTTTGATCTCGGATTTGATTTTCTTCTGAATTCATGAAATTGACAGTCCCGGTCTAAACACAAAGGGATGTGCTGAGTGAAAGTATAGCGTTAATCTGTTCGGTTATGATGGAGAGAATATTGTCTGACCGTGAGATGGAATCAGCTTACCGCTTTAAAAAGGTTCCTAAACGATTTCGAGATTGGGGTAAAACTAAGGCTAATGCTACTAATATTGCGGTAACTAAATTCAAATCTTGGGCTTGAAATCCTAAAAAATCTGCATTTAAGGCTAAAGCAACGGCTATTCGATAAACGACTGATCCTAATATTGCTCCTAATGTAGCTTTCATAACCGTTGTCGGCGCAATAAATGTTTCTCCAATAATCACCGCAGCTAATCCAAAAACAATCGTTCCTACCCCCATTGTGACATCGGCAAATCCATAAATTTGAGCAAATAATGCCCCTCCTAATGCTACTAAACCATTACTGATTGCCATTCCTAATAATATCATCCTTTCCGTTGTAATTCCTTGGGCTTTCGCCATCAGGGGATTAGCACCCGTTGCCCGCATGGCTAACCCAATTTCTGAATTGAGAAATTGATCTAATAGGATTTTAATTATAATGACAATTGCCAATAAAATTATCGGAATCACAAGCCATTGAGGGATTGATTTAAAAACAGGTTGTAACGGCGTTAAAATTGTCGGTTGTCCTAATAACGCAATATTGGGTTTTCCCATAATTCTTAAATTAATTGAATAGAGGGAAATCATCGTTAAAATACTGGCTAACAAATGCAGAATTTTTAGCTGAACATTTAACCAAGCGGTGACTAACCCGGCTAACGCACCTGCTAGACAGGCGATGAAGGTTGCGATCGCCGGATTTACCCCCTGAAGGATTAAAGTGGCCGCCACCGCACCCCCCAAGGGAAAACTGCCATCAACGGTTAAATCAGGAAATTCTAAGACTCGAAAGGACAAATACACCCCTAAACCAATTAAGGCATAGAGTAATCCCGTTTCAATTGCCCCAAATAATGCCACAATACTCATAGTTTATTGATGGTTGACGGTTGACTGTTGCAAGACTGCCTATTGCCTATTGCCCATTCCCCATTCCCTATTAACTGATAACTGAGTACAGACGCGCCATGGCGCGTCTCTACGATGCGGATACTTGATAACTGATAACTGAAAATGGGTATAGAATTACGCAGCTACGTTTATTTAGATAACCTTCAAAGGCAGCACGCAGCCTATATTGGCACGGTGTCACTGGGGTTTTTACCCTTACCGGGGGATTCTTCCCTGTGGATTGAAGTATCGCCTGGAATTGAAATTAACCGGATTACGGATGTGGCCTTGAAAGCGACGTCTGTACGTCCGGGGGTATTGTTTATTGAACGACTTTATGGCCTTTTGGAAATACATTCTAGCCGTCAAGGGGATACGGTGACAGCCGGACGGGCAATTTTAGACTTTTTAGGATTACGGGAAAGCGATCGCCTCAAACCTCAAATTATGACCAGTCAAATTATTCGCAATCTTGACCCCCATCAAGCTCAACTCATTAATCGTAACCGTCGAGGTCAGTTAATTTTAGGGGGTCAAAGTTTATATATTTTGGAAGTTCAACCCGCCGCTTATGCCGCATTAGCTGCTAATGAAGCGGAAAAAGCCGCGTTAATTAATATTCTGCAAGTAACGGCTGTTGGCAGTTTTGGAAGGTTATATTTAGGAGGAGAAGAACGAGATATTATCGCCGGGTCAAAAGCGGCTTTAGAAGCCATTGAAAATGTATCTGGGCGAGAATATGGAGGCAGTTTTAATCCCGAATAAAGCTGATTTAAGCAAAGCCAATTCAAGGGCTGGTGTTCCGATTAAATCACGCTTGATTTGAGTGCTTATCTGTACCGTGATGTTTGATCAAACCTTCACCACGGGAACAAACTCCTCTAACTGTACTTGTAAGTCATCCACGAGCATTAAACGATACCTTTCTGTAGCTTTCAACTTTTGGAAAACATAACTAGCAAAATCATCACACCCCTTTTTTCTCTCAAATTCATTGGAGATGTTCAGTGCTCTGATTGATAGATTATAAGGGTATTCTTCAAATTTGATATCTCGATCATTTTCAAAATCATGCTTTCCTATAGTAAGAGCAATGGTTGAGTTCCGAAACTCATACCAGTTGTCAGTACCATCAGAAAAAAGCTCAAATTTTAGAGCCAATATTAACTCTAATTCTTTGATTAAATATTCAATTTTATGGGGAAAGTCTACAAAAATATCTAATGTGCGAGACATAAAAAACTCCTTTATTCAAACTCAGTAAAAGTGATATCATAGCGATCGCCAATAATTCGGACACGATCAAGGGATATTGTTGTAGGAGATTGAGTCATAATTTATCTACTCCACATATTCGATATCAGCATTACTTGTGTCAACTCCTTGCTGCCTAAAGGCTGTTATTCCTAGTTCTAAACTCTCTATTGATACTATTTCACTCGCTATATTTTCTTTGGTTTGTGTCACATTATCTTACATCAATTGGAATATTCTTGCTTGATAAATCGTATAAGTTCCTGTAAATCAATATAAATAAAATATAAAATAGCCGCGTCTCCTAGTCTCAATTCACCGTATTTGATACCACTTTCTTCTTGAAAGTCTGTTAAGTCTTGGTCAAAAGAAACAACATATCTGGGCTTAAAATTGATCGTGCCATCATCATTTTTACTTATTGTATTCATCACTTCTTTGTAAACATAGGATTTTACATAGCTTTCTATGGTATTCTTTTTTGAAAACTCAATTTCAGTTTTAATCTTATCAGGATCTAACTCTTCATAAGAATTAATCCCTCCTTTATCTTTAAAAAATTTATCTAAAATTGGATAAATAAACTCTTTATTCACTATCTCCCGAACTTCCGAATTTAGTGAAACAACAGGATTAAAAATACTGATAACACTACTCGCAGAATCATGTTTAATCATAGTAATCCTTGCTTAATATAAAAATCTTGAAGTGTTTTGAAATTAATTTTAACCAGTTTAATCTGGCTTTTGTTAAAGTCAGGATTATTTAATGGATGTATCTTTTTAAACTCTGACGGGTCATTAGAGAAATAAGGTATCCAAAACTCACTTTCAGTTTTTGCATTCCAATTCTGCTGTACTGTCCATTCATAGACTAACTGTTTCTGTATATCATCTTTTACTTTGTTTTCTTCATTTTTATCAGGTGAGTAACTTTCATAATCGCTAATACGCATATATTTGTAGTCAATAATTTTGATAAATGGAGATGAAGAATCAAACGCTTGCTTTAAAATTTGTTTGAAAGATTCTAAATTTTCACTAAACATATATCTAGGTCGAATATTTACCGTACTTGGTTTATTTGGTTCACTCCGAGAAAGTTTCATATATTTATCGAAGATTTCTGGATAACTTATTTTTACTTGGGAAAGCTTTACCAGCCTTACTCGAAAGGCTGGCTTGCCTTCTTGCAAACCTATTGAATTGGCTTCATAAAACTTCTCTATTTGGTTTTCTTTCTCTTTCAATACTAAATCAGGACGTAAACCTGATCTTTTCAACTTATTTAATTTCAATTGAAATGGATTAATCCGGTTTTCATTTATTGATTGTTTAAGTTTTCCTCCAACATCCGCAAAGATTGCTCTTTCTTCATATTCAGGTGTATTGAGTACATAAGTTTGGCACATATCCTCCCATATATCATAGAAACTGCTAAAACCCCAGTAAATACCTTTATTATCTTTTTGTCGCTCTCCGTATAAAAACGCCTCTACTGCTTCAAAAAAATGCCAATAATCATCATCTTTATAGGCTGTTTTAGTGTCAATATTTTCCAGCGTTTCCCTCAAAATATCTACGGTTTCGGCAAATGTATCTTCGCCAAATAAACTACTATTAGGTTGCAAATAGTTTTCTTTAAACTCCTCGGCAAGCTCGGCAGCCCTATCGGAAATATTTTCTAATTCTTCCAACTCTCTTTTGATTTCGGTGTAAATAAAACAAAAAAGTTGTAAAATTGGCGGACTTTCTTTGATTAAGATATTTTTGGCAATATTCATTTCGTCAATATAAATCACATGAGCATCAAGATAGATAGCTTGGTGCATATAGCGATGAATCTTTGAGTAGTCAATTTCTTGGCTTCTCATTTGTTTTTTTTCTAAAGATGAAATTCGTAATTCATCGTAACCCTCAAGTATTTTGTCTAAGGAATTTAGTTTGCCATAAAAAACTACCTGTTCATTATTTTCATTAATAAAACTAAATCCATTTTCATTTTCAATAATTCCGTCTCTATCAATGGTTATGTATTTGCTCTGCATATAGTTCTGTTTTCTTTGCAGATACGTTTTGAACGTTCGGTACATCTTGAAGAAGAAACCTTTGACTAAGTTAAAATCTGTATGATCAAAATCATCGAATCCTAACGGAAGCCAAAACTCTAAGCGATCATCCTTATTTCTCTGAAGACCAACAAACGAATAACTACTGTTACGTTGTTGATCGGTTTTAATGATATCTATCTTACTGAGGTCAAACATTTCCAAATCCCATTATTTTATTAACAAATTTTTGAACGATATCTTTTTGGGTAAACTGTCCAAATGTAACTAAATCTCTTTCAGTCATTCCCAAAAGTTCAGTCAAAGGCTTACGATTGTTACTAAAAACACTATCCCAGATAAAGAACATCAATTTATTTTTGATGTGTTCTTCCGTTATAGTTTCTTCATTAATAAAGAAGTAACCAATCTGTTTGTCCTCGATCTTCCTGACTGTCTTATAATGACTGCGGATGAATTCATTTAACTTATCAACAAAATCATTCCATGCACAAGTATCATTGTTGTAAAGTTTTACTCTTCTGCTCGATACTACGTTTCTTTGTCCATCATCCTCAATATTCACAAACTCCCAATCCCAACGACGTTTAAAGGCACTATCCATGAAGTAGATAGAGTTGTCAGATGTATTCATGGTAGCCAAAATAGATAAATTTGGCGGAAGTTTTATTTTATTTAAATCTAATAAATTAACTTTTTTATTTTCTTCTAAATCTTCAAAAATCCATTCCACCTTTTCTTCATATTCCTTTTTAGAACACTCTTTTCCTTCAAATCTATATTTTTTATCTGAACTATCCGTTGCGTAGAATGTTGAAAGGCCAATTTCTTTTAAAAGTCCAATATTTTCAAGACCAGAAATGGTGATCGGATATTCTGACCAACCATCTTTAGCTCTATCAAGCAATTGGAATACCGTGCCAAAGATAGCTGCGGAATTTCCCCTATTTAATTCATCAATTACTAATACAACATTGTTTGGGGTTGGTTTTTCAACCAAGTCATATAATCTATCTAGTTCCTTTTCTTGACTTGTGTTTAATTTACCATGTGATGCTAATTCGCTAACAGTTCTTAGCTTCAGCCTGTAGTCCTCTTTTACCTTTTCTTTTGTTGACTCATAATCTCGATGAGATCTTATGATATTTGTATAAGCTCTTCCAAGGGCTTTCAAAAAATGTCCTGTATAGAATGTGTATGAGACTTTCTGCTTATCATCGGTAAGTGGCATCAACTTACCCATGAAATCACCATAGGTGTATTCTGGATGAAAGACAGTTGTAATAATATTTGATTGATCAGTTATATTCAACTGGTTAGGAATTATTTGATTTTTGACTCTATAACTTTTTCCGGTGCCGGGGCTTCCGAAAAGAATTTTTTGAATGGGACTATTGGGCATAAGGTCTAATCGTTTTTTGGGAAATTGATAATTATATTGGCAATCGCAAGACAGTCAAAACACAACCATCTTACCTAGTGAAAAAACATATTCTTAAGAGATTATATGGGTTTTGGAGTCATAAGTAAAATGCAATTATTGAATTGGCCTTCTGACTTCTGTGATAAGTCTTAGAACCGCCTTCTTGCTATCCTTTACCAACGCGATCGCAAAATTTCTCCGCCCATTCAAAGAATAGCCGAACCTTCGCCCCCTCATTGCCTGCGTTTCTGACTTGGGCTAAGAATTGGGCTAAGGGAGTGCGATCGCATGGGGGGTTTGTAAGGTTACTCATAGGCTTAACTGAGGTAGACATGAGGGTATTTATAAATTATAACTGTTGCAGTTGAGCTTGAGCCAATTTTTTGACTATTTGCGACAGAGATTCAGAAGATTTACAGATGGTAACGGTTTAATAAGGCTTTGAGATTGCTTCGTTACCCTTGCAATGACATAATTGAGAAATGTTTCAGCAGAGATTTCTCTTGTTCATAAACCTTTCGCAGCGACTCCAGGGCGATCGCCTTAAACCTCAAATATGGCAAATCCAGAACATTTAGAATTATTACAATGGGGAAATCAACGGTGGAAAATTTGGCGGTTAAATCATCCTGATATTCAGCCGGACTTATGCGAAGCTAATTTAATGGCGGCTGATTTAAACGGAATTAATTTAGCAGATGCTGATTTAAGTAAAGCTAATTTAATTGCAACGGATTTAAGATCGGCAAATCTAATAAAAGCTGATTTAAGTTTAGCTCAATTGCGACGAGCAAACCTCAGTGAAGCGGTATTATTTCAAGCGAATTTAAGTCAAGCCAATCTAAATACAGCTATATTAAATAACGCGGAATTGATTGAAACCTATCTTTATCGCACCGACTTAAATAATGCCAAACTCATTAATGTTCATTTTAATGGAGCTTATTTATATGGAGCAAATTTAAGTGAAGCTGATTTAACGCAAGGGGATTTAAGATTTGCAAATTTAAACAAAGCTAATCTTTATCAAGCGGATTTAACAGGGGCAAATTTAAGAGGGACAACCTTAATTCAAGCGAATTTACAAAATGCTAATTTATCCTATGCAAATTTAAGAGGAACAAACCTCAGTAAAGCCAATTTACGAGGAGCAAATTTAACCGGGGTTAATTTACAATTTGCTAATTTAAACGGTGCTATTCTTTCCTAATTCTCTCGTAGGGGTTTGGTTTCCAAACCCTCTTTCTTTGAATTCGTAATTCCTAATTCGTAATTCTTAATTCTTAATTCCCTGTTCCCTTTAATAACACTTTAATCGCAAATTCTGGTAACGCTAACATCCGCCGCCAGCGCCAAGGTTCCTGATATAATCGATATAACCATTCTAAATGGTATTTACAGAAAAATTCTGGAGCTCGTTCTTTAATTCCTGACCAAATATCAAAACTTCCCCCCACGCCTATCCAAATCGAATTCGGGCAAAGATGACGATTTTGAGTAATCCAATATTCCTGACGAGGAACTCCTAAACCCACTAATATTAATCGCGGTTGTAAATCTTTTAACGTTATTTTTAAATCTTCTTCTTCTGAAGCAGAAAGATAACCATGATAACTCGAAATTCCCAGACTCGGAAATTTTTGTTGAATATTATCGGCAGCTTGTTGAGCAATTCCCGGTTTTCCGCCATAGAAAAAGACTAATTCAGAATTGTCTAATTTACCAATATTTTTGATTAAGGTTTCGGCTAATTCAATCCCCGGACAGCGTTGAATTTTTTTACCTTTATATTGTAAATAAAGCACCACTCCCGCACCATCGGGAATGACTAACTCGGCTGAATGAATAATTTCTGCTAATTGCGTATTTTTTTCCGCCTGTATCGCCATTTCTGCATTCAGGGTAATCACATGAGTTCCTAACCCTTGTTGCCAACGTTTTAATAACCAGTTACTATAATTATCAATTAAATGAACGGGTAAACCCAAAACCGGAAAACGGTTTAGACTAGAATCATAAGGTAAAATCGTTTGACTCATTATCGACTTTAGTAACCTCACACACATTATTATAAGATTAGCGGATTATGTCACCAAAATTTCACATTTTAGGAATCCACAAATTTTATAATTTTTTCTCATGCTTCTTCAGCTAACATAAGGGCATCCGGCATTTTTCCTTATGGTCTGAACTGTGAACCGGAAGTTGGAGAAAAAATCGACTCGTTTTCAGGAGTTTGAACGTTACGTTAATTAAACCTCGTCAAGAATTCATTAACAGTAATAATTTCAATATTTCTAAAAGGATTTAATACCAATAAATCTTGATCTCCTGTAATAATTAAATCAGCTTGTCCACTAACGGCTAATTCCAAAAATTTATTGTCTTTAGGATCTCGACAAGTAGTAATTGTTTCTGTAATGTTAACTATTTCTGCTTTTTGTCGCAAACTCGCAATAAAATTTAACCTTTTTTCTAAAGATAGATATTTATCGAATTTACGACGTATCAAGGTTTGACAAATTTCGGCAAAAGTGCTATCAGATATTAAAAGAATTTGGCTTCTGGTCACGAAATCGAAAACCTGTTGAGCTTTCGAGGCTGGTAACAACAAACCACTAATAAAAATGTTCGTATCTATAACAATTCTCAGTTTATTCATCTTCTAATAACTTAGCTAAAATTTCGGGGGTTAAACCATTAACTTTAGCTTCTTCTCTCACTTGTTTAACCATCTCATCAAAACTAGATGGCTTTAATAAGCCTTTCAGAATTAGGCTACAAACCCAAACCGCTTTTTCTTGTTGATTAATATCAGCTTCTTGGTAAAGTTTTGCTACTTCATTGTCAACTTTAATCGAAATTGTTTCCATTGGGTACTCCTGATTGATTACCTAATATTAATGTTTCCATTGGAATGTCTTAAGCTGACGAGAAACTACGGTAAGAATAGCAATTTTAAAAATCTTTCTACACCGTTATTAACTCTATTATAAATTAATTTCAGGTGTAGGGGCAACGGGAGTGAAATATCATTCCTAATTAACAGTAATCCTACTAAACCCGCCCCTACAAACCCATTAATCAGTCAACCGTCAACCCATCTATTTCAACGCTTTTAACGCTTCTAACGGTCGCACCATTCCCCAACCCCAACGGTTATCAGGACGTTGTTCTTCACCCCCCGGATGATAGGCGGTTTTCTTCAAAACATCGATAATTTTACTCAACGGCGCTTCGGGATAAGCTGACATCAATAAGGCTGCAACTCCGGCGATGTGGGGCGTGGCCATTGATGTCCCGTCCATGTAGGTATATTGAAAAACGCCGTTATCCATTTTCACCGGAGGAATACAGGAATAAATTTGAGCGCCGGGAGCAGAAACATCGGGTTTTGTCACCCAGGCGTTGGGAGAGTCCGCCGGAAACACTAAACTGGCGCCACTACTAAAAAATGTAATTCCCAGATTATCGGTCTCAATTTGTTCGACAGCACCCACAGAAAAGGCATTATAAGCATTACCTGGAGAACTCGTATTTCCGTGATTTTCGTTCCCAATAGCAACAACGGGTAAAATTCCGTATTGATTGACTAAAATATCAAAAACTTGAGGAAATAGAGGTTCATAATAACTCAATCCCAAGGACATATTAATAATTTTTGCCCCTTTTTCAACAGCCCAAGAAATCCCTTCAATTAAGGTTAATAAAGTTGCGTCTCCGACTAACACTCCAGCAACAATTAAATTGGCTTGAGGCGCGACACCAATAGACAAACCATCCTCGGTTTTTCCCCCTGCAATTGTGCCGCAAACGTGGGTTCCATGTTGTCCACTATCAAAGCTGGGACTCGCGGTAATTCGACGTCCTAACGGGTCAATGACAATAAAATCTTTTACCCGTCCTTTTAAAGCCGGATGGTCTCCATGTACCCCTGAGTCTAAGACCGCAACGGTAACATTTTGTCCTTGGGTTGTTTCCCAAACTTTGGAAATTTCTAACCGTTTTAATCCCCAAGTTAGTTTATCTTCTAATTCTTGTTTTTGCAAGCCCGTATAATCAACTTCTTTGGGTTCAATTAAATGAATTTTTTGGTTAGGAAGAATGGCGATAACGTCAGGATGTTCTGCTAAAATCGGTAAGCTTTGACGGGTTACTTCAATTTGGGCAATGGGTAAACTCCCCCGACCAACGGGCTCCGCATAAAAGGATTGACGGGTGGCATTTTGATAATCATTAATAATTTTATTGGCAATGGATTGATTGGTTTGTTCTTGTTGTTTTAAAGTATCAAAATAGGCGGCTGTTCCCGGTTGAGGCATTGACCCTGGAGACACTAAACCTCTATAAATAACGATGGCATCTTTTCTCGCATTGGGTTGACTATGGGCTAAAAAGGGTTCAAAAGCGGGAGAAATTTTAGATTGAGTTGTCATTTAGGGTTGACTCCGTTTTAATAATAATCCTCGAACCCAGTGTACTGATTTTGTGACCCAAGGGATAGAGGGAAAATTCCGTTCAGGATATTAGTCTTCTTGTTCTCCTTTAAATCTTGAGATTCAGGGTAATTTGATCACTTGGCAGAGATCCAGTATTCCTGTAGGATTAGACAATGATCACAACAATTAACCATCTTTTTGATTGAAATTAAAAATGAACAATAAAGATAAAAAACTGCATCCGGGTTGGTGGATTTCAATTTTATATTTTGCCCAAGGATTTCCCTATACCGTTGTCAATACAATGTCAGTGGTTTTTTTAAAAGGATTAGGGGCGAGTAATGAATTAATTGGATTAACCAGTTTGTTATCTCTCCCTTGGGTGATGAAAGGATTATGGGGGCCAATTGTTGATATTTATTCAACCAAACGGCGATGGATTTTAAGAATGGAAATTGTATGTACCATCCTCTTCTTAATTTTAGCATTGGGTGCACCATTTCCCTCAGCTATTCCATTTTCAATTGTAATTTTTTCCCTCATTGCCTTTGCTAGTGCTACCCATGATATCGCCATTGATGGATTTTATTTAACGGTGTTAAATTTAGACCAACAGGCGTTTTATGTAGGAGTTAGAAACACCGCTTATCGGATGGCGGTTTTAGCTGGAGGTGGCGGGTTAGTATTTTTAGCCGGACATATTGCTGAACAATATATTGATGAGAAAAGTCCAACGGGGGAAATTACATATAATCTGGTTCCGTTAAAGTTTTTGGGGTCTGATTTTTCACTTCCTGCACTAGGATGGGGATGGACGATTGCTTTTTCTCTAGCGAGTTTGATCTTTTTACTCATTTACGGATTTCAGAGAATTTATTTACCCTATTCCCCAAAAGCAGTTTTTTCAGAAACCGAAAGTCTTTCAAATTCTGCTAATTTTATCAATTCCTTCAAAACCTATTTTACCCAATATAAAATCGGTTGGATTATCGCTTTTATTTTATTATTTCGTTTGGGAGATGCGTTAACCTTCAAAATGGCAATGCCTTTTTTAATGGATACACCCGCAAAAGGAGGGTTAGGCATTTCAACCGCCGAAATTGGGATTTTATCGGGAACCGTTGGGGTGATTTTTCTATTATTTGGGGGATTATTGGGGGGATTTTTAATTGCCAAACAAGGGTTAAAAACTTGGATATGGCCGATGGCAATTCTCCAGAATTTTACGAATATTTTTTATTGGTTATTAGCAAAAACTCAACCGGAAATTATTTGGGCTTATGTGGTTAATTCTCTTGAACAGTTCACCTATGGTTTAGGGGTAGCCGCCTATACGATCTTTTTAATGCAAACCGTTCGTCCTGAATATAAAGCCTCCCATTATGCGATTACAACGGCATTTATGGCGGCTGGGGTATTAATTCCAGGGGTATTTAGTGGGTATATTCAAGCCAATTTAGGTTATCAAAACTACTTTTTATTAAGTGCAATGGCGGTAATTCCGGGTTTATTAACAATCTTCTTTATTCCCATTAAAGATGAACACAATCTAAAATCTATTCCCCGACCCGGACTCGATGACGAAAACATATAAAGTAGGGTGCGTAAGGCGAAGCCGCACGCACCAAATCAACCAAATTAGAACAGAAAACCTTGATGATTATTATAGATAATTGATGGTGCGTGCGCGTTGATGGAGAGAAACAGGTGTAAATTGTAGGGTGCGTAGGGCGAAGCCGCAC
>NZ_JADEWU010000089.1:0-21809 GCF_015207485.1 Planktothrix mougeotii LEGE 06226 | reverse complement strand
GGGGAAATTTTCTGATAATTGATAACTGATAACTGATAACTGATAACTGATAACTGTTAACTGATAACGTGGCTTTAAAATAAAATTGAATTTTTTCGCGTTTCTTGAGGTTCAGGTTTCATTTGTAAATCTTCAATCAGTTCGGCGAGATGGTCAGATGTTGCCTGGTACATTTCCCCACAAAATTCACATTTTGCTTCTGCACCATTGTCTTTTTCAATCATATCTTGGAGTTCTTCAGTTCCAAACATTTTTAAGGCCCCTAATGCCCGTTCAAAGGAACAACTACAATCAAATCGAACCAGTTGAGATTCGGGTAAAATCACTAATCCCATATCTCCTAATAATTCTTGGAAAATATCGGGTAGGGTTTTATGGGCTCTTAACAAGGGGGTAAATCCCGATAAGCTTTGGACACGGGATTCTAATTTAGCGATCAATTCTTCATCGATAGCCGCTTTCGGTAATATTTGTAATAATAATCCTCCCGCAGCTTGCACTCCTTCTTTATCAACAAATACCCCTAAGACTAAAGCCGACGGAGTTTGTTCAGAGGTTGCTAAATAATGGGTAATATCATCGCCAATTTCACCCGAAATTAATTCAACGGTGCTGGTGTAAGGATAGCCGTAACCCACATCTCGCACGACTCGCACATAGCCTTGAGCACCCACCGCGCCCCCGACATCTAATTTTCCCAGAGCATTAGGAGGAAGTTCCACCTCTGGATTTTCCACATACCCCCGTACCGTTCCATCTAACCCCGCATCTACCAGGATTCCCCCCAAGGGGCCATCGCCTTTGATGCGGATGTTGACTCTGGATTCTGCCCGTTTCATACTTGATGCTAACAGTAATCCGGCTGCCATTGTTCGCCCTAACGCTGCTGTTGCCACATAAGACAGTTTATGTCGTTGTCTTGCTTCTTCCGTCAAACGGGTGGTAATGATGCCGACTGCCCGAATTCCCCCATCTGCGGCTGTTGCCCGAATTAGTTGATCTGCCATGTTTACAGTTTTTAACAATTTGTACCTGCTCCCATTTTATCGGGTGTCAGGTCTGTGGAACAGGCATCTTGCCTGTAAAGTAGGGTTTTGAGTGTCAGTAGAAGATGATTTTGATAGAATAAATCATACCGTTATTTAAACTTGTGAAATTGTTATGCTCGGTACGTTTCAACACAGTAGTCTCCGTATTGAAGTCAATGCCAAAGAAACTGATATTCGAGACAGTTTAATGCGTCCGAGTCAGTTGCAAAAATGGTTATGGCCTCAACAATTTAATCCTGGACTTCCTGAACAATTTCAACCGGGATTAACCTTTACCACTTCCCTCGGCCCTGTTACAATTCAACATTATGTTGATGTTGCTCAACCCAATTGTTTAAGGCTATTATTGAGTCGAGGAATTGATGGGTTTCATGAATGGTATTGGGGGGAAGGTTGGGTACAATCTCGTTTAGAAGGAATTTCGGTATTACCTTTAAATTTAGGTCAAACGATGAATTTAATGCGGTTACGGGAATTTTTAACCCATAAAAACTAACCGTTAACGGTGTTTATGAAAGAGCCGAAAAAAAGGTTTTAAGGGCTAACCCTAAAACGGTTAACATAAACAATCGTTTAATCCAAAGATTACTCATATTAAGGGCAATTTTTGCCCCTAATATTCCTCCCATAAACATTGTTAAACTCAGGACAATTCCCAAGGGATAATTAACAATTCCGTGGGCGGTAAAAATTAAAGTAGCCACTAAGGAGGAAAAGATATTAATTACTTTTGTCGTCGCCACTGCTTCAATAAAGGTTTGATGAAATAGCATGACATAACTCGCCGTTAGTAGGGTGACATAACCCCCACTAAAAAAACCTCCATAAATTCCTAATAAAAATGTTCCTAGATATCCTAAGTTTTCTGATAACTTTGAAGCAGGTTCTGGGTGAGGTTTAATTCCGCTTTGGGGATTTAAAAATACAAAAATTGCGATCGCCACCATCAACAAAGAAATGATCAACGATAGGGTATTTTTAGAAATTGTAAAAACTAAAAAAGCTCCTAAAATTGAACCTAATATTGTTAAAAAAATTAAACTCGGTAAACGCTGACTATTCAGTTTTTTCTCTTTGATAAAGGGGATAGTTCCCCCTAAACTTAGAAAGGTTAATGCTAACATATTAGTAGCGATCGCAATGTCGGGTTCTATTCCCATTTGTAGCATTACAGGGACAGTAATTAAAGACGTACAACCCGTGACAACGCTAATTACACCTGTGAAGAAAAAGACTAAAATTAGAATTAGTAAAGCGAAGGGAGTGAGTAAATCTTCCATCTTATCAAAATTATTTGATATAATCAGAATTTCAGTAATCAGTCATCAGAGTCTATCACAATCTTTCGGGATTCAATTTCTTGGATAAAAATCTTTAAACTTGGATTATTGGGATAATGTTTTATCAAAATTTTACGTTTACTGTAGGCTTTAGAAACGATTCTATAATATTCAGGATTTTTAGCGTTCTTATCAATTGTAAAATCTTCTTTAATATTAAGAGCTTGATTTAACGTACCTAAACAACTTTTGATTTTCTGCTTCTTCTTTTTTTCCGTATAGTAAAGAGGAAGTAACCAACATTCAATAGTATGAACAGCTATAGCAAAAATAATTTTATCATAATATTTGCTATAAAAATCTTCCCCTATTAAACTCTTGAATTCTTCTTTGACTTTTTCTATTAATTGTTCTGGACTCAATTCTACACCATTCTCATCACGATGAGAAATACTATTATATCCGTCTAAAACATCAGTATCAATGTGAATAATCACATACTTATTAAATTGAAAAGCTTGTTTAAAATATTCGGACTTACAATATTCAAAAACCAGTGTCCAACCTCCATGACCTGATTTATTATCATTATCCTTATCTCTTTCAGGTTGAAGAGGGTTAACAATTAAATCATTTGTGTCAAAATACCCGCTTAAAATATTCTCAATGACAATCTGATCTGTAAGTCCTTCAGTAATTAATCCAAAAGTAATCATAACTAAAAATTTTTAGGTAATCCCCCAATATAACCGCGTAAAAATGCTTCTGATAATCTCACAGGTTCCTGTCCCTCCAGAGGTTTTGGAGGTGAAATCCTTGTTGCTCTAGTATAACCTAATCGATTACGGTAAATGACAAAAAGTCTTTGTTCATCATCCTTCAAATCTAATCCATCTAAAATAGCAGGATTATGAGTGGTAAAAATAACTTGTCGATCATATTTTTTTGCTAACTGTACTAATTCTTTAACTAACCGACGTCCCAATCTGGGATTTAGGGAAACATCAATATTATCGACTGCAAAAAATTTAGGGGTATTATCACTGATAAACAGACAAAAGTAAAACAGTAAAAATAAAAATCCTTCATTAGAACTATTTTGATCAAAGTATTTTTGTTTTCCTAAAAGGTATCGATCAGCTATTTTAATATTTTTTTGATTCCGCGATAATTCATCAGGAATTTTGAAATCTTCAACCCAATCTATAAGCTGCATTTTTTGTTTTATTTCTTTAATTTTATCTTGATTGTTATCCAAACTTAAAACTGTTAGTAGTTTAAATAGTCCTTCTCCTTGAATTCCCAAAGGTTCAATTTGACCTTCTTCTTTAAAAATTCGTAAACTGGAGTTCTCTGGAGAAAAAATCAAAAAATTTTTTAAAGTTAAATTATTAGGATTTTTTAGGATATACTCTTTTACGTTTTGTTTAACATAATCTGCTTCTGATAGAGAAAAAATACCATCATTTTCAAAACCTTGATAAAATAACGTGCTTATCATCTTAATTTTAAGGATTTCCTCTGAAATTTCCGAAATATTACTAACCCAACTAGAGTAGGGTTTCCCATCATGTTGTAAATTATAGGTAATAATCTTATCGTTTTGAAACTGGAAAGATGTTTCAATTTCTGGGTTAAGATCATCAGAATTAAAAGCGGATCGCATGAATTGAGGTTCCGTTATTCTAATTCCTCTGGATGCTAAAAACTCATGATCGAGTTTATCACTTGCTGCGGCTGAACTTAACGCGATCGCTTCCAAGATATTCGTTTTTCCACAACCATTTTCACCAATCAAAACCGTTACCCTTCCCAGTTTAAGTTTTAACTGTTCAATGGATTTAAAATTTTTGATAGTAATTTCTTGAATCATGACCATCTTCCCGTTTCAGATTTAAAGAATTTATAGAGAATTGATTTTTAGCTTTCTTTAGAGAAAGTTTGTTTTTAATCATTATATCATAAATTTTGAAGATTGTTAATCGCTTTGAGACAGAATTAAGTTTAAAATATTCATTTCCTTAGAGTGAAACAGTTGATTTTCGTTAAACAAATTTTTACCGAGTTTATCCATTGAGTTTGTATTAAACACAACATAAGGAATATTTTGATAATTAGCATCAATGGGTAAGATATTATCCGCAGAAGCGAGAGAATAAACCCAGTGTCTTAGAATTTCCTGAAAGGTGGAAGGTAACAACTTGTGATGACTTAAAAAGTATTCCTCTAATTCAGAAAAGGTTAAAAAAGTTTGAATGGGAAACGCATAATAGCGATCGCAGCTTTTAGAAGTTTGCATAACTTGTTGAGATCGCCCTTTAACCTCTATTAAATTATAAGCTAATTCCAAAGCAAAAGGAACAAGTGTCTTAATTTGTTTGGGGGAATTTCCCTTTATTAAACTCCACAATTGTTGAATAAAATTGCTATTTTCTAAAGCAAAAATCCGAGATAAATCAATATAATTAATTTCCCTAACCGTTTTTTCTAATAACGGAATAATCAATAAACTTCCTCGCACATAGGTTTTTTCTAAGGGGGGAAGATCCAAAAATTGATCTAAACTTTTTTCCAATTTAGATAAAATTTCCGATCCCAAAGATAAATAAGATACTTCCTGTTGAGTTTTAGAGGTGACAGGAGGACGATAAATTTCTATTTTTTGAGCGGATAATAAATTTAATAACCCTTGGGAAATCTCCTTTAAGCGTTGATCTTGACGACGCTTTTTAGACTCTTTTACAACTTCCTGATATAAAGTTACCATTGACCCTAAAAAACTATCTCCCCCTTGTTTAATCCACTTTCCTCCAATGGGAATCATCACATAATGTTGAAATCCAATTTGACCCGATCCCACAATTCGAGTCATAATTGATGCTTTTAAAATAATCAGAATATTCAACGCACTTAAACAGGATTCTTGTAAAGAAATTTTAGCTAATTCCTGAGATTCTGCTGGAGATAAAGGGTGATTATCTTGATCAACTTTAGGGGTAAAATAGATAGCTTTATCTGATAGATAAAACTTAATAAATTTTTCCCCTTGATCTAAACTTCCCCCGCGACCTCTATAGATCACTTGAATAATTTCCATTAAATTTTGTTCAATTTGAAACCCTGGAATTTCCACTAGAATAAATCGTGTATTCGGGAAGGATAAACCGCGAGATGCGGAAGCCGTCATAAAAATAACCTTAACGCTATCCTTGAATTGTTGAATCTTGGCGATTTCCTCCTCAGAAAGACTCGCATGGATTTCTAAGTAATCTTTTTCGACTTCAAATTGAGCAATTTCTTTTATAATTAGATCAATGAGTTTTTTAAGTTTTTCCTTATTTTGAATATAAACAATAATTTGACCTTTGTTTTGATTTAACCGTTGCAAAATATCCCTTTTAATGATATCGATCATGGGGTTAATTAACGTTGAATCATCTTCGTTATTTTCTAGGTCACTGACTGAGTGAATCAAAACCTGATAATCTATTGTTAATTGAGAAGCGGGATAAGAATTTGCATTAATTAAAGTTGCTGAATATTGATTTAAAAAATTAAAGTTATCGATCCATAAACACTGCTCTTTGGTAGGGGAAACCTGTCGGACAAAAATTTTATCTGCTTGGACATTTTGATCGGATAAATGACTTTCAACCACATCCTTTAAGGTTAAAGAAGCATCCGCAGTAATCACTTTGATATTAAACCCATAGTCAGGATTTAATAAGTCGTATTCCTTAATAAATTTTATAATTCCATGTAAAAAAGCAACCCCTTCTGATGATCCGGTAATTTCATCAATCATAATAAAAATATTTTTTAACCGTTGGGAAAGTGCTTTCATTTTTTCAGGAATCACACCAGGGGGTTTTTTAGAGGAATTATAAACACTGCTAAAAATTCCCTTTAAATGTTTTAAGGTATTTCCTGATCTTGTTTCTTTTAACGATTGAATTGATGCGGTCGCAATGATATTATTTGGAAATTGATCGGGATGAATTAAACAAGTATGAATGGCTTCCGATAAACTCGCTAAAACGCCTGCTTGATTTCGCGGTTTTACTTCTAAAATTTCTTCGGAATTTCGCCCAAATCGTTGAGAAGATTTCAGATGATAATCGCGCTCTAAACTAGGTTTTAAAAACTTAACTTTTCCGATTTGTACATCTTCGGAAAATCGATGATAATAAGATTCAACCGCACAACCACCTTTTTGTTCCTTTAAAATCATCGCATTGGTATTTAAACAAATAATCTGATCAGATTTTAACTTTTGGGTTGAAGGGTCTCTAAATTTTTCCACAATATCCCGATTTACTTGAATCCGAGGACTGACATAAAATAATAGTGTTCCGTCTTCTAAATGGTTTAAAATATAGTTAGCAACAGCAGTAGTTTTACCAATTCCGGGGTTTCCTGTGAGGAATAAATAAGAGATTGTTGGGTCAGAAAGCGATCGCTGAATTAACGCCGCATGAGCATCTCTTAACGATAAGTTAGATTGAGTTAAATTAAGCGATCGCTGTAACGAATGAGAAATCTGATCGGCGGTATTAAAAAAATCTGATTCCGCCACATTTAACACTTCTTGATGATGAATGGCTGTAATCACATTAGGTTTTGCTTGAAGGATTTGATCAACAAATTCACCTCCATTTTTAAAGCTTCTGGCGGCGTTACTCTGAATCACATTTAACACTTTTTTGCGGTTTTCTCGGATTTCTGAAGTTCCTTTATTTTGATAAATTTTATGACAGGTTTTTAAAATATTTAAGGATTCTTTACCTGGTTTTTCATCCGTATTTAAAGAAATTCCATTAATCAGGCGATCGCTATATCCAAAACAGTTAAATTTGACTGGATCATCCGATTTTAAATACTGTTCATCTAAGAGAAACTGATAAAAACTCCAAGCATAACTACAAGCTTGAATGACTTTTACAGCTTCTTTATCCTTCGTCGCAAAAGCAGAAAAATAGCGTTCTAGTTTTTGAGAATAAACCTTGTAATTTTCCGACGATCCCGTATCAATTTCCAATCCACAAAACCGAGATTTAGATCGAATATAGTTTAACTCTTGTTTTAAGAGATGTTTGAGGGTCTCAATATTTTTAATATTTTGAATGGAATAAATAGCGGAAGTCGTAAACGTGGACAAATCTACCACTAAAATTCGATATTCGTCAAAACAACGTGTTAATAATAAGGTATCGGCCTTTAAAAATTCCCCAGTCTGTTTATATCGAGAAATATCAACATTTTTAAACCCTTGAGTTTCTAAAATTTCTCGATAAGCATCGGCTTCACTTTTTTCAATCAGATTAAAGCAGTTATTATTATAAAAATCACATTGAAAATAGAGAATCTCGATTTCTGGCGAATATCTCCATCCGGTTGCTTCTCGATATTCTCGAATAAAACTGACTCCTGATGTCCAGCCTTTTTGTAAAAACAGTTTCACCCAAATCGCAATTGTATTTCGATCCGCTTGATCCAAAATACAATTTTCATTGGCAAGTTTTTGACTGATTTGATATAAATATAATTGGCTGAGGGGAGTTCGATAAATGTCCCCATAGGATTGTTTGAATTGAGTTTGCTTAAAATAAGTCAAAATCCCCAGATTAAACCCAATTTCAAATACTCGACCTAATTCTATTCCTAATTTATGACTCATAAATTGCACTCCTGACATGGGTTAAAAAGGCTAAAGTATTAAATTTAATATTTTTTTCTGAGTAAGCAAAGGTCGAAATCGTTCCAATTCCTTGATCTCCGATGAGTTGGTCATAGGGATTTAGTTTTAACATAATATTATTTTTTTGGAATTCATAACTTTTTTCATAGCGGGAAAAATGAAACAACAGAATATAGTTTAAAATCGTTTGCTGTAGAGAAGATTCTGAGTCTAATAACCCTGAAATAATATCTTTTGTATGAGCATCATCATAAATATTTAATAAAGTGCTATAACAAACAACACTATTAAAAAATGATTTCTTAGGATCAATTGTTACTCCTGTAAATAAATTTAAAAATACTTTTGTTCTTTGACTGGGATCATTTGACAATTTCTTCAATTCTTCAACATCAGGAATATAGAAAGAGTCTACATTTTTGTCTTTCAAATTTAAGGCGGGGTAGGTATCCATAAACACAGGATACAGTTTAATTTCTGGTTTATCTTTTTTGAGATATTGAATTACTGCTTCCGACATAAAAAATAAAGAATCGGGATCGGTTTCTGATTGAATTAACCCTAAACGTCTGCTATAGGGTGCTTTTGCGATATATAAAAAGTGTCGATATCCTTGTTGTTCATACAATGTTGTGATCGCATCCCGAATCACGCTGGGTTTTTGATACAATTCTTCATGCTTTTGATTATCAGAAAAGGTTCTAAAGTTATTAATTTGAATCACATCGTCGGTATTGGGATCTTTTTCAATTAAAATAATCTCACCATAAATATTAGAAATTCGATGAGTTTGGTCGGGTTCATTCCAAATTGCATCACTCAACCAACTGGAAACAACAATAATTGCTAATTTATCCAATTGAGGTTTGAAATCACTTTTAAATTTAAACCGTTTGGGAAGCAGAGAATAGAGGGAAGATAAGGCATTTTTGACTCGAAAGTCAAAACCTTCAGTATCAGCAACATTTAATCCTTGATCATTAGCTAAACAATCTCGTCGTAAAAGATGAGTTAAAGATCGAGTTAGACTATTTAAGTATTTTTCATCTTCGCTATTATCTTCTAGGGATTTTAGGTGAAATCGGAAAATGGGAATAAATAAATTTTCATCTTTGAGGGTATTTTGACAAATATTAATACACAAGTAAGTTAATAAACTAAATACTTGACGGTAGATTCTGGCTGCGGGAGATTGAATATTGTTAAAGATAGTTTCTTTCAGTTCTTTAATGTTATAATAAACAGCAATAATTTTTTGATTTTTGAAATGGTTTTCATAGATATGATGAGCTTTAAACTTTTCTCCAGCTTGGGGATTTTCTTGAGCTTTAAAAGGTCGAATAGGATAAAATACCACAGGTAACGCCTGAATCTCATTGATATTATATCTGAGGGCGAATTCTTGTTTTTCCGCCAAGGTGAAATAACGAATATCATTAAAATTGAACGTTACTTCTAGGGAAGCTAAGGAGTTTTCACTAAGTTGATTCTCTTGAACTTCTAAATAGGCTAATGCTTCTCTAGCAGATGCTTTTGAACGAATAGGATCAGTATTTTCTAAATTAATTACAAAAAAGTTTTGATCATTAATAATATCCCTGGCTTTAGATTGTAATAAGTCTCGATGTAGACGCAACTTAACAGTTTTAGGGGAATAGGTAAGAATGCTTTTTTGTTTCAGGAAACTCTGTAAAAATATTTTTAATCGATTCAATTTTTGGCTGACGTTCCAAGACGAATTAGCGATTTTAGTTTTAATGGTTAACAAAAGAGCGTTGATATCTTCCTGGGTTGAAGTCTGAGATTGAAAAATCCTTAAAACGTTCTGTTCAAATGCAGAAATCGGGTTATAATCCTCATCGGGTATTTCTCCGGTTTCATCAACAGCAAAAATCAGATAATAAAGACAAGCAGTTCTTAAGACTCTGCTTTTAAAACTTTTGGCTTTTCCTGTATTTTGTAAGGTTTCTCGATGTCGAGGACTGGTGGGATCAATTTCTGTGATATGATAATCTAAGGAGGATTTTTCCTGATAGGCATTAACCGCACCATTCAGTTTTAAACGCACCCCTAAATTAAATTCTTTAAAATTATCATTGTTGCGATTATAACTTTCTCCAATAACTCCTTCATAATCAGGAATAATCGGTAAAATATCAAAAGCATCCGCTTGGGAAAAAGCCGTTCTTAAATTAACAGTTTCTCCTAAATAAGTGACTTCATAATGAGCATTATCTAAATCGGGATTATTAATATATTCAATGACAATTTTTAAACGGTTAATCAAAGTTTGTAAAACATTTAATTCAGGAGACTCTGAACCCGAATGAGTGCTTTTCCATCCTTGCTTTAAATAGTCTAAATAATCGATTTTTAGATCTCGCAGCAAACGGGGTAATGCTTCGATATCAATAATACTTTTGAGTTTAAATAAACTGGAGTTGGGTCGAGATGATAATTCATTCAGTAACGCATTGAGCTCCTGTCTTTCCCTAGAGTTATCCTCAGTAATCGTTTCAATATAACGTTTAATATTTTCTGATAAATGTTGCTCAAAATTTCCTAAACCTGTAAACCGAACATTCAAATGATGGGCTTTAATAATTGAATCACCGCCGGGACTACGATTCGGTGTAAAACTATTTTCTATGATTAATCTTTGGGAATTAAAAGAGTAGTTTTTTTTCAAAGGATATTGAAAAGGGAGGGAGGCTTTATCGCCATCAAATTCAGTAATATTTTGACAAATATTTCGGAGAATTTCTTGAGGTTCTTGATGTTTACAGGCTTGGTTTAACCGTTGTTTTAATAAACTGTGAATTTCTTTAATTTTAGCATAAAAATGACTATCGGATTTAAAATTAACTGTAGCCGCCCGAATTCCTGTGGTTTGAGTTAAAGGATTGAGGTTTTGGTTTTGAGTCGCTAATTTATAAGCTAGACGATACGCATCAATTAGAAGACGATTTTGATCGGGAGAAAGTTGAAAAATAGGGAAATTATTCTTGAGTTCTTGGAGAATTAAGTCCAATAACGGAATATAATCTAATTGAGCTAGGGGATCGGAGTTTTCTTTAAGAGTGTGTTGATCGCTCATTCTCAAAATCTGTCATCATTATAAAATCTGTATCTATATTACAATCTCTTGTGGGAACTGTAAAGTCTAAATTAACAGAAAAACGATTAACAAATTAGATATAATATAGAATAGAGGTTAACTTCTGGGCCAACCCTTTCTTTTGGGTTAGATTAATTTTCACCCCTAGCTTTTATTATTAACGGTTATGATTACGGTAAACTCGACATTAACTCCCCTATTAGGGTCATCTTTAGAACAACTCACCGACTGGGTACAACAACAGGGACAACCTGCTTATCGAGGTAAGCAATTATATGATTGGATTTATCAGAAAGGGGCGAAATCTTTAGGAGAAATTACCGTATTTCCGAAACAATGGCGCGAGACCGTTGGCAATGTTGAGATTGGTCGATCTAATATTCATTATAAAGCGATCGCTCCCGATAAAACCATTAAATATTTATTAAAATTAGCCGATGGTCAAATTATTGAAACCGTTGGAATTCCCACCGAAAAACGCTTAACGGTTTGTGTGTCTTCCCAAGTCGGTTGTCCAATGGCGTGCGATTTTTGTGCGACGGGAAAAGGCGGTTTTACTCGCAATTTAGAAGCCTATGAAATTATTGATCAAGTGTTAACCGTCCAGGAAGATTTTCAACGGCGAGTCAGTCATATTGTATTTATGGGAATGGGAGAACCCTTATTAAATATTAATAATGTCGTTGCGGCGATTAAATCCCTCAATCAAGATGTGGGAATTGGACAACGAATGATGACGGTTTCGACTGTTGGTTTACGAGGAAAAATTCGAGAATTAGCCGAGTATGACTTACAAGTCACATTAGCCGTTAGTTTACACGCTTCCTATCAAAATATTCGAGAAGAATTAATCCCCAGCGCCAAAACCTATCCCCTATCTCAATTATTTGCTGAATGTCGAGACTATGTAAAATTAACCGGAAGAAGAATCAGTTTTGAATATATTCTCTTAGCGGGATTAAATGATTTACCCGAACACGCTATTGAATTAGCGAGTCAATTAAGAGGGTTTCAAAGTCATGTTAATTTAATTCCCTATAACCCGATTCAAGAAGTTGACTATAAACGACCGGATACTCAACGAATTAATCAGTTTATGGATATCCTAAAACAGCGTAATATAGCGGTGAGTGTCCGTTATTCCAGAGGCTTAGAAGCAGATGCAGCTTGTGGACAATTACGCGCTTCTAAGGTGTAAAATTGTTCTTATTAAAAAATATTAACAAGAGAGAAAAATGGTAAATTCTACTGAAATTTATGATGTTTTGATTGTCGGTGCTGGGCCAGTTGGATTAGCAACAGCACTCGGTTTGCGTCAACGAGGAATTCACAATATTTTAGTCATTGATCAAACTCATAATTTTCGTCCGGTGGGTCAAGTTTTAGATCTTCTTCCTAATGGTTTAAAAGCCTTAAATTGTATTCAAACTCAAGCTTATGAAGCCATAACAACAGGCGAAATCAGGTTTTCTCCTGCAAATTTTAGTCCCAATAATCAGCCTAAAATTTTGCCAGAATGGGTACAAAAAAATACCAACGGAAAACGGATTTCAGCAATTCCCTTAAGTTTTGAACATTGGTTCAATCTTTATGGAGAAGGTCGAGTTTCTATGGCTTGGTATGAGTTACAAACCTGTTTAAGAAACTTGCTTCCTGACAATCTAGTTAAAGTCAATCATCGTTGTGTTAATATAGTAGATGAGCCAGAATTAGGCTGTGTTAGAATAGACTGTATTTGTGATCGAGAAATCGAAGCAAATCCCTATGCTCATTGGGAACAAGAACAGCCTCAAAATCCTCTTATTTCTCAAGATTTAGAACCGTTAAACCCCTCCTTTCAACTTCAATCATTTCGAGCTAAAATTGTGATAGCTGCGGATGGAATTAACTCTAGGATTCGTCAAGTTTTATATGAGAATACACCCTACCAATCTGTCGCTAAACCTGAATATTCTGGGTTTTCAGCGATTGGATGTACACACATCACGGACATTCCCCCATCCTTAAGAACAGAACTAGAAGAAACCTTTTTTTCTGATTGTCGAATTGTTACCCTAATTCAGGATAAAATTACTCCAAATTGTCAGAGTTTAGACAAACCTAGAATGATTTTACTCAATAGACCAACGGGTGAAATCGGCTATCTTCTCCATGCTGCTTTACCTTTAGAAACTCTCGAACAATGTTCAGGAAATTCATTAATTAATTTAGCCATAACCGATTTAAAAAAAGCCAATTTCCCCGATAATCTTCAACAGTTAGTGGGTTTATCTTCCTTGAAAACCCTATACAAACGTCCCTATTATATTCATCGAGTTATAATTTATAATCAACTCAAATTTCCCTCATCTGCTCATCTTTATGCTCCTGATTCTCATGTAGAAATGCAACCCTTTTGGAGTCAAGGACGAGTGGTATTAGTCGGGGATGCTATTCATGGAATGCCACCTTTTGCGGCTCAAGGCGTTAATCAGGGGTTTGAAGATGCTTTAGTAATGGTTACTTTACTTGAGGAATTAGCTAAAAATAATCATTGGAATTATTCTGATAAAATCACACAATGTTTTCAAACCTACGAAGAATTTCGCCGTCCTTTTATGGCTAAAATTCAACAAGCAACCTTAGAACGATTGGAATGGTCAGAAACACAATTATTGGAATATAACCAAGCGGTTTATGGAAGAAATTTTCAGGATATTATTAAACAGCTTAAAGCATCAGGTTAGAAACCAGATTCCTCAGATCTTGTGCGTCAGTCTTAACTTTGTTCCCATGAACAATTTTATCAAGATTTTATACGGAATTTTAATAAATAATATGAATTTGTTTTCTCATATCTATAGGGTTGACATCTACTGGACTCCTGGCTATAGTTAATGCAGACCAATATAATTTTATAGCATGAAGCTAAGATATCGATACAGAATCTACCCAACAGACCAACAAAAGAGGCTAATATCTCAACTATTTGGCTGTTGTCGGGTGGTTTTTAACGATGCCTTGGCTTACTGTCAAGAACAATACCGTGCGGGTAACAAAAAACCTAATAGCAAGGAACTTTCTAAAAGGCTAACAGACCTCAAAAAGACAACTGAAAAGCAATGGTTAACAGAAGTTTCTTCTATTCCCTTGCAACAGTCTTTAAGAGATTTAGAACAAGCTTACTCCAACTTTTTCAAATCCTGTAAAGGACAAAGGAAAGGCAAGAAAGTTAAACCTCCTAAATTTAAAAAACGTAAATCTAAGCAATCAGCTAGATTTATGGATAACGGTTTTAAACTCTACCCTAATTCAGATTACATTTACATCGCTAAAATCGGTGATATTAAAGTAGTCTGGAGTAGAGAATTACCCGCAGTCCCTTCCAGCACTACCTTGATTAAGGATAGTGCTGATAGGTATTTTGTGAGTTTTGTCGTTGAGTTTAATCCTCAACCCTTACCTGAAAACCAAAATTCTGTAGGAATTGATTTAGGGATCACCGATTTTGCCACATTGAGCAACGGTGAAAAAGTTAAATCTCCTAAACCTTTAAAGAAACAATTAAAGCGTTTACGGAGATTACAACGGAATTTGTCAAGAAAACAGAAAGGTAGCAACAGAAGGGAAGTTGCTAGACAGAAACTAGCCAGACTTCATGCTAAGATTTCTGATACCAGAAACGATTTTCTTCATCAGTTGTCAACCCGGATTATTCGTGAAAATCAAACGATAGTCTTGGAAGACTTAAACGTTTCAGGGATGATGAAAAACCGGAAATTAGCCCGTGCTATTTCAGATTTAGGTTGGCAGTATTTTAGAACAATGCTAGAAGCTAAGTCTGTTATGTACGGACGTGATTTTCGTGTCATTGATAGATGGATTCCCACTTCTCAACTTTGTTCTTGCTGCGGTTTTCGGGGTGGCAAAAAAGAATTAAATATTAGAGAATGGATTTGTTTAAATTGTGGTACTTCTCATGATCGAGATATTAACGCCGCAATGAATATCAAGGTCGCCGGAGGGCTTTCGGAGACTTTAAACAGATGTGGAGAGAAGGTCAGACTTTCTGTCAAGAAAGCGCATCTCAGTGAAGCGTCAACCCGTCCAATATTTAAGCAGTTGTCAATATTTGATCTGCTAAAATAGATGGAATCCCCGTGCGTTCACCCCGGGGCGGATGTCAAAAACTCGATTCTGAGTCAGGAGCAATTTCTAATCCTGGTATTTGTCTCATTTGTTGCTGTTCTGTAATTAAATCGGATAAAGAATCAATATTAACTCCAATTCGTTGACAGGCGCTTTGAAGTGCATCCATAAACTGATCCACATCATCGCCATAACCAGAGAGTTTAGCCGCATTAGCAACGCCTTGTTTAGCATTAGCTTTTGCACAATCAATTAATTCTAGGTCGGTGAGGGGTTTTGCTTGACTCATTGTTAAAACGTTTAATCCTAATAACATTATAACTTAACGTTGCCTAAAATCACTCCATCTTCCGAGAGAAGGTTGAGTTATTTTAGCTGAATTTGTGCTTAATTGGCATCTTCAAATTTATATCCTACCCCTGTGACAGTTTTAATAAAACTGGGGTGGGAGGGGTCAGGTTCAATTTTTTTACGCAGTCTGGCGACATGGGTATCGACAACCCGTTCATCGCCAAAAAAATCATCTCCCCAAAGTTTATCAATCAGTTGGGTACGACTCCAAACCCGACCCGGATAACTTAGAAATGTAGATAATAAATTAAACTCTAAAGTAGTTAAATCTAAATTTTCCGTATCCCCTGATTCTAATTGACGGCTGGCGGTTCTTTGATCTAAATCCAGTAAAAAATGGGGGGTTTGATACATTTGATTTTGTTGACCCCCTTGGCGCAAACTTCGTCTTAATAAAGCTCTGACTCTAGCCACTAATTCCCTCGGACTAAAGGGTTTTACAAAATAATCATCTGCCCCAGTTGATAAACCAATAATTCGATCCAGTTCTTCTCCTTTAGCCGTTAACATTAAAATATACGGATCTTTTTGTCCGGGTTTTTGGCGAATTCTAGCACAAACTTCTAATCCATCTAACCCCGGAATCATTAAATCTAAAATAATTAAATCCGGTTGCAATTCTTGAAATTTTTGTAAAGCAGCTAATCCATTATTCGCAATTTGACAAGAAAATCCTTCAGCTTCTAAAGTGTGCTGAATTAATCGAGCAATTTCAGGTTCATCCTCAACAATTAAAATATCCATAAATTAAAGAAAAATCACGGATGAAAGATCAAACTGGATTAACCGATGTTGGGTCGCTTTCCCAATCCTTTGTTGCCTGATCTACAGCAGCCTCAATCTGCTCAGAACATTCCAGGTGCAGGTTGCGATCGCCAAAAGGTGCATCGACCCAATCACAATGGTGGGGTTGATCACTTCCCGGATAACGATTCGGTTGAAAAAATCGACAAGTTACACACATTTTCGAGATCGGAATTTGACCTGCTTGTTGCAACTTACGAATCATTTTAATTAATCCGCGTAAGAAAACGGTCTGCTCGAGTTCAGATAGCTCTCCTACCGCATCCAGGAATAAATCAGACCAGCAAGACGTTTGTGCAGCCAGCTTTTGGCCTTTTGGAGTCAGGGTAATCGTGATGGCTCGTCCATCCTGGGGCGATCGCACTTTTTGCACCAAACCTTTTTCATCCAATACCCGCACCGCATCACTAGCAGTCGCTGGGGTGACGGCTAAACCCTCTGCTACAGCAGCCAAACCCATCCCCTCATCGCCTTGGGCTTGTAACAAGGATAAAATTTGGGCTTGAGTGGGTGAAACTCCATGTTGTCCAGCATCCTGCCAGGATTGACTTTTGAGGGCTAGACTAATCTTAGAAAGCCCGACAAGAATACGTTCTTCTGTTGAGTCATGATCAGAATGATTCATGATGTCCAGACCCCTCTATATGACGTCTAGTGGTTAAGAATAATTTAAGGCTTAGAGCCAGTGTTTAGGATAACTTCTACCGGGTGCAACGTTATTAAACACAAAAGTCCAGAGAACAATAATAACCGATCCCGCTAATACAGGAGTGAATAAGAACTTCCACGATACACCACTCATCACCCCAATCAACGCCACAGCACCCGACGGCGGATGAATGGTTCGTGTTAGTTTCATCAGCTTAATCGTCGTTGCTACGGCTAAAGCCATTACCCAAGGAGCCGTACCGAAAAATTGCACCGATAAAATCGAAACCAATGCCCCCCAAAAATTACCCCCAATCACGTTTCGCGGTTGAGCCAAGGGACTATCCGGCACTCCAAACACCAAAACCGCCGTCGCGCCCATCGGGGCTGCAATCAATGGATAATGGCTATAGGTGGAAAGATAAGCCAGGGCTGCGATTCCCACAAAACTACCGAGCCAAGACAGTAACACTTGAATATAGGAAAACCGAGGTTGATAGGCACAACCCAATTTATGCGATCGCCTAACATAAACTTTCAACCGTCGAGGTCTCCTAGTATTACCTAAAAACTTAGAAACGCCCTTTTGAAGACGGATTGATGGCTTTCCCTGAATCAGTTTTTGATCACTTTTGGAGACGGAAAGTAGGGATAACTGATGCTTGCAGCGTTGCCATAAAACTACTAGAAAACCAGTCTGCATCATGCTGGAAAATAGATAGAACCTGAGTGTTAGATCTGGGCTAGTTTAAGGATTTCGGTTGGATAATTAGCACCTTCTAGCATCAGGCTTGTAATCACAGCATAGGCATCAACATTTAATCTCATGTCAGTTCTTCCTTTTTTTATTAGGACTCCTAAATATTAGGCACCCTAATTAATATCACGTCCCTCAAGGGCTGTCAACCCTCCCTAATCCCCAAACCCAGTACAGGACTGAATCTGTTAAACTAGGAAAACCTTTAATCTGAAGTTAATTCCAACCCCGACAATGCAAGACTTTTTTCAAAACATTTCTCGCTATCCCCGTTATTTTATTACCTTCACCCTGGGAATTTTCTTTTTCCTGTTTGAACGCCTAAAACCCCTTTTAAATCGTCCGGTAACAGCAATTGCACTCGTGGGTTTACTGTTTAGTGTTTTTGCCTTTACCTTTTTTACCTTACGCGCAATGTTAGGCTTAAACCCGGTTTAAAAAACGAAGGATTTTTCAACAAAAAGGGCGGGTTATTTTTTCCCTCCCTTTTTAATTTTAACTAAATTGTTTGTTGTAATTCATTCAAACGCGCTAAAACTTCTTGACTATGGATGGCTGGATTAACGCCTAGAAATGTTTCTCTTAAAATTCCATCAGGATCGATAATAAAAGTATGACGCATTGAGATAAAATTGAGCCAAGAACCATAGGCTTTACTGACAGTTCCATCAACATCTGCCAGCAGAGGAAATTTTAAACCCTCCGAGTCACAAAACTTAGCATGGGATTGAATATCATCAGCACTTACTCCTAAAATTTGTGTATTTTTAGCGAAATATTGAGGTAAGTCCTGTTGAAAACGACGGGCTTCTAAGGTACAGCCAGAGGTAAAATCTTTCGGATAAAAATAGAGAACAACCCATTGTCCGTGATAATCTGATAAAGAAATTTTTCCTTCTCCTCTATTGGTGGGTAAGGTAAAATTAGGAGCCGGTTGATTTAAGTTGGGAAGTTTCCCTCCTAACGCCCAAGCCGGCAAAGTGGAGTTCAAACTAAAAACCGCTAAACCTATAGATAAAAGGAAACTGAAAAATAAACGACGGGATATCATAAGTTTGGGATGATCACAACTCTTTACATAAGTTTACACAATCTCAGGAACATCAGGAACTTAATTTTGCATTCAGAAGTCTCAATCTTGGCAATCTTTAACTCAAAGAGCAATTTTTCTGGTAAAATATCAAGAGAAAATCAGGTTAATTTTGCCTTATTTTTCCGAGCAGTTTAGAGACTTTAACTCATTATTTTATTATGGCTGATCAACCCCAATTAACCAGTTCTGCTACCGTGATTATGGTGGTTGAAGGTTTACCCATTACCATTCAAGTTGATGGTGCAAATGCCCCCCTAACGGCTGGAAATTTTGTCGATTTAGTTGAACGAGATGTTTACGATAACACCATCTTTCATCGTGTTGTTTTAGAACCCCAACCCTTTGTTGTTCAAGGTGGCGACCCCCAAAGTAAAGATCCGAATGTTGATCCCAATACTTTAGGAAGTGGCGGTTTTATTGACCCAACCACAGGTCAAGTCCGAAATATTCCTTTAGAAATTAAACCCCAAGGGGCTACAGAACCTGTTTATAGCCAAACTTTTCAAGAAGCAGGAATTACCGTTCCTCCTGTATTAAGTAATGTACAGGGTTCAATTGCTATGGCGCGGTCTCAAGGAAACGATACAGCTTCTTCACAATTCTATATTAATTTAGTGGATAATTCCACCAATTTAGATGGGAGGTATGCCGTATTTGGAAACGTTGTTCAAGGGTTTGATATCGTCACACAAATTCGACAAGGGAATAGACTTATAGACGCAGAAGTGGTTGATGGAATTATACCGAGTCGTGTTTCTGGAGTGATTAACGATGTCAATATTCTCAACGCATTTATTAATACCATCAATCGTGCAAGTCTGCCTTTAAGTTATGCCTATCCTCGTAACCTGGATATTGATAATGTCATAACAATGACCCCAGAAATTACCCAAAATAATCCTCGTGGATTATTAACTGGAGGGGGGAATGATCTGGTGACAGGTTCCATCGGTCAAGATGTCATTAATGGAAATCAAGGGAATGATTCTCTTAATGGAAATGATGGAAATGATTATATTTTTGGGGGAAGAGATAATGATAGTTTGACCGGAGGGAAAGGGGATGATATTTTGAATGGAAATCGAGGAAATGATACGATTTTTGGTGGGGCTGGTTCAGATTTTCTGCGAGGGGGACAGGATAATGATAGTTTAAATGGAAATGAGGGCAATGATTTTCTAATCGGAGATTTAGGAACAGATACTTTAACCGGAGAAGGGGGGGCTGATATTTTTATGTTGCGAGGGGATGAAGCGACACAAGTTTTTGATGTAAATTTAGCCGATATCATTACAGACTTTAATGTTGCAGAAGGGGATAAAATTCATATCATTGATACAATTCCTTTGGCTAATTTAAGTTTTAGTGCTTCAGGAAATGACACGGTGATTCGTGTGGCTAATTCGGGCATTTTAGGCGTTGTCAAAAATGTTCAACCGAGCGTTGTACAAACGGGAATTGTGATTATACCTCCTACAGATTTAGCATTAACAATTGGTTAAGGATTCCGCAGTTAGGGTGAGTGTGTCAAGCTGATACACTCACCCCTGACAGAAATTGTTAATCCGTTTGCTCAAAACTAGAATCCGTCAAGGGTCGATTTTGACTATCTCCAAATCCAGTTGCATTTCCCACCACGATAATTAAGATAAATAAGGCCAGAATTAAAGCTCCTAATGTTCCCCAGTCTGGAGATTGTGGAGGAGGCGGTTTTTTATCTTCAGGGGGCTTTGCTGGAGCAGGTTGAGGTTTAGGGGCGTCGGTTGGGGACATAAACGGAAGGTGAAAAATCCGGTTTCTTTTTAAATTAACAAAAAAAAATCCCCACCCTAGGGTGGAGAATTGGAGCGACTCAACGGTAAAATCTAGGCGTCGCTTTCAATGTGGATGAATAATAAACCCATTACCACAACTGGCATTAACCAGCAAACCACAGGAATTAAAATCCAAGGTAAAAAAGAAGCTGCGTATGCTCCGGTCATATCAAATTCTCCTATTGAATGTTAGAAAGTTGTCAAGTTTGGCAAAAAGTGAAATTAGCTATTGACAAGGCCGCGGAAAATCGCATCAACTATGCCAAAGTTTTCCAGCAGGAAGAAGGCAACAAAAGCTCCACCCATTGCACCGACGAAGAAACCGCCAGCAAACTGACTCCAACCTTCAGAGGTTTGCAGAGAATCAGTTTCTGAACCGCCTTTTTGGAAAGTAACCAATCCGTAGGCAGATAAACAAATCGTGGCAATTAGAATTAAGGTGATCGCACTGATTAATCCCCCTAAGTTAGCGGCGGTCGCATGATCGCGTAATGGCCCAAACTTGATCCAAGGCCCCGCCAAAAAGTAACCATGAGCCATGCCGACTTCCAAGCCTCGCAGTAAAGGAGATAAGCCTTTACGATAAGCAGGTAAATTCCCAATAAATGCACGGGTAAAATCCGAATCGCTAATCGGAGTGGACAAATTGCCGACAAACGGATCACCGTTATAGGGTTTAATCAATTCTGCCATGGGGTTTCTTTCTCCTCTAATAATTGAAGAACTTGTCGCAGTTATTAAGCTCATATTTTACGCAGGGATAGGCAATCTCGTTACAGAAATCAGCATAAGCTTCAAAAAAGTTCACATCTGGGGGGGATCACTTCCGCCGTTGGGTATCTCACCGTGAAAACAAGTTAAGATTTAAGCGAGTTATCAACCCACTAAGATTGTCAGCACCCCGCTCTAAAGAGACGGGGCTTCATGCCTCCTCTTTGGATAGCTGACCAGCTATAGTCTTAACTGACTACGTTATCGGCAAGCGTTCAAGAACCCACCAATAGATGCGTAGCTAGTCTGTTGCTCTGGAACTTAAAAGTTAAACAGTTTTACGAGGGGTAAAACAGTG